>PIVQ01000092.1 GCA_003354055.1 Desulfobacteraceae bacterium
CGGAAGCTGGATATAAGAAGAAATCAAATGTAGTGAAACAGAAAACCTGGGGCAAGCCACCGGGAGCCTAAAATATAAACAGCCGGCAGAGAAAAAACTTATGCCGGCTGTTTGCGTTAGGTATCTTAAAAAGATGACAGGGTCATGGACAGAAAGTAACCGATAAGGGTGGCTGTGCCGACGCCGATAACACCTGGTATCATAAAGCTGTGGTTGATCACATATTTCCCAATGGCGGTTGTGCCTGTCCGGTCAAAGCTGATGGCGGCAAGATCGCTGGGGTAAAAGGGAAAAAAGAAATAAGCATAGCAGGCAGGCAATACCCCTAAAAGCACCTCAGGTGGAATCTTCAGCAGAAATCCTAAGGGCAGCATGATGGTGAGAACGGCTGCCTGGCTTTTCAGGAAAATAGAAACAATGAACATGGCAAAGGCAAACGTCCAGGGCCATGCTTCCACCATGCCGCTGACAAGGCCGATGAGATAGTCCTTATGGGCTCCTATGATGGTGTCCGACAGCCAGGCAATGCCGAAGATGATGAGAACGGCGACCATGCCTGCGTTAAATACATTGGAAGATGCAATGGCCTTGGGGCTGACATCGGTGGCAAAGAGGATGACGGCTCCTACGGTGAGCATCATGAATTGAATGGCCACGGACATGCCCACCCCCTCGGGGAGGACTGTCTTGGAAAACAGGGCCACCAGGATAACGCAGAGAATGCCGCCCAGGAAAATATAAAGTCCCTTGTGGGCTTTGGGGTCAATTCCTTTGTCCTGACCGTCTTCACCGTCACCGGCTACTTCCCGTGCAAATTCAGGATCTTTCATCTTCTCCTGGAAAACCTCATCTTTATCCAGATCTTTACCCCGCTTCAGACTCCAGGTGGCAGAAGCCAGCACCCCGATCAGGGTGGCGGGCATGGTTATTTTCAATACATCCACCAGGCCGATGGTCAGTTGATTTTCCACGGCAGTGGCCATAACCACGGCAGCTGCCGCAGCAATGGGGCTGGCCGTAATTCCCATCTGGGAGGCAATAGTAGATACGGCCAGAGGACGTTCGGGCCGAATCCCTTGCTTATACGCCACATCGTAGATTACGGGAAGCAGGGGGTAGACAGAATGGCCGGTGCCCACCAGCACTGTAAGGCTGTATGTGCACAAGGGACCCAGGTAGACCACATACTGGGGATGGTTTCGTAATAATTTTTCCGCATAGGTTACCAGGAGGCTGAGCCCGCCTGTGGCCTCAAGGGTGGCTGAGGCTGCTACCACAGCCAGGATGATGAGCATAACACCGACCGGCGGCGAGCCCGGAACAATGCCGAATACAAATACCAGGATAGAGACACCCAGGCCGCCCAACAGCCCAAAGGCAATACCGCCGTACCGGATACCGATGAAAATAATGGTCAATAACAAAATCATATGAACCCAGAACATGAAATTTCTCCTTAAAAAGTAGAATTAGTGAATAACGGGTTGTTTGAAAAATATGAAAATAAACTCGTTCTCTTTGTATGTGAATACCTGAACAGATGTCAATGGAAAAAGCGAGAGACGCGAGAAGAGCGAGAGAAGCGAGAAAAGAGGCGTCGCTCCAGAGTACGGTAAGCTTTACGTGTAAAAATCGTGATCAGATCAGGTTAAGTTGAAAGAAACGATTTGGTTTGGTATAAAAGTATATGCTTTGAAAATAGCGTTGGCGTTTGTCTGGGACTCCTATTCCTTTTGATATATACAGAAAGATTGTAAATAATTAGCAGGAATGAGAAATTCCAGGCAAATAAGGAATGACTATTATGCTTCGATTCCTATCGACTTTGTTTTCTCTTCTATTTATAACCACCATAGTGTGGGCGGAAGGTGATCCAAAATCACTATTGCTTATTCGTGGCGATCATAACCTTCCACCATACGAATTCCTGAATGATAATGGCATACCTTCCGGTTTCAATATAGAGATGATGCAGGCTGTGGCCAAAGTCATGGAGCTTGAAATAGAAATACGTCTTGGCCCGTGGAATGAGGTGAGAAATGACCTTGAGGCCGGCAGGATAGATGCTCTTGCCGGAATGTACTACTCAAAGGAACGGGATCGTCTGGTCGACTTCTCCACACCCTACATCATCGTCTCCCAAGCTATTTTTGTACGTCAGAACTCTCCCGTTCAATCCTTTGAAGATCTTTGGGGTAAGGAGATTATTGTCCACAAGGGAGATGTCATGCATGATTATGCAAAATCGATAAATCTATTTTCAAAGATAATTACAGTGGAAAATCAGATTGACGCATTGAAGCTTCTGGCTTCTGGTAAACACGACGGTGCATTACTGGCGAAACTGCATGGGCATTATCTAATACGAAAAATAAAACTAACAAATATTAAATCCGTAGATCATCCAATCCAGACAAGAAAGTATTGCTTCGCGGTTGAGGAAGGGAATATCCAATTGCTTGCACTATTAAACGAAGGGCTCAGCATCCTTAGGACAACAGGACAGTATGAAAAAATACATCAAAAATGGTTTGGCGTTTATGAACAAAAATCATTTTTCCGCAAGGTGTTTTTTTATGCAGCATGGACTCTGATCCCTTTAATCGTTCTGCTATTAAGTGCATTGACATGGACATGGATACTGAGGAGAAAAATCGCTTTTAAGACTACGGAATTGCGCCTGGAACTGGATGAGCGGAGGCGGGCCGAAGAAAAGTTGCAGGAAAGCGAGGAAAGGCTTTTTCAAATTATTCAGGGGAATTCGATACCTACCTTTGTCATTGATAAGGATCATATGATCACCAATTGGAATAAGGCCTGTGAAAAACTTACAGGTGTTTTGGCAGATAATATGATTGGAACCAAACACCAGTGGATGCCTTTTTATCCTGATCAAAGACCAATACTTGCAGATCTTATGGTGGACGATGCACCTGAGGAACAGGTCGCCTTGTATTACAAAGGCAAATATAGAAAATCCACAATGTTTGAAGGGACGTTTGAGGCTGAAAATTTCTTCCCCAATTTGGGTGAAAAAGGGAAATGGCTCTTCTTCACTGCCATCGCATTAAGAAACAATGCCGGAGAATGTATTGGAGCAATTGAAACCGTACAGGATTTCACCAAACGCAGACGGGCTGAAGAAGAGTTGAAAAAACATCGTGATCATCTTGAGGAACTCGTTGACCGTCGCACCGGTGATTTAAGAAGAACGAACAAGGAATTACAAAGGGAGATAACTGAGCGCATGCGGGTGGAAGAGGTGTTAAGGGAAAAGGAATATATAATTGAATCTGCCTCAAGCCCCATTTCAACGACTGACCTGGAGGGAAGAATGACATATTTCAACCCGGAGTTTAAGAGTGTCTGGAGGGTTGAAGATACTGATTCGGTGCTTGGTAATCATTTTTCAGAATACCTGATGGTAAACGGTCAGCTTGATAGTATCATGGAGACTTTACATACTGAAGGAACCTGGCTCGGAGAAATTATGGCCAGGCGTTTGGACGGCACTCTTTTCGATATCCAGATATCGGCAGCCATGGTCTTTGACAAACAAGGCAAACCAATGGCTTTAATGTCGACATCCACAGACATTACCGATAGAAAACAGGCCGAGGCAAAATTGCAGCAATACGCTGATGATCAAGCAGTTTTGCTGTCAGAGGTAAATCACCGTGTCAAAAACAATCTCTCCTCGATCATTAGTATGCTGCATATGGAAGAAGACCGTGCCAAATCTAAAAATCGGTCACGTTATTTACTTTTCCTTCGCGATCTGGATGCCCGTATCCAAGGACTTTCAACGGTTCACAGTATGCTTTCGGAAAGCAAATGGCGCCCGCTTGAGTTGAGCCTGCTTTGTGAGCAGATAATAGGTGAAATTGTCAAAGGCGTTCCGTTTTCAAAGAGTATTGATCTAAATATATCAGGGTCCTCTGTTCTTATAAACAGCAACCAGGCCCATCATTTGGCACTGGTAATCAATGAACTTGCAACCAATAGCATGAAATACGCTTTATACGGGCGCAAGGCTACTTGTATTTTGGTTGGGGTTGAACACGACAAAAGCGAAGTATCAATCTGCTTTAGAGATGATGGGCCGGGTTATCCGGATGAGATCGTTAATGGAGACTATAGCAAGACAAGTATCGGTTTTGAATTGATATGCGGCATTGTAACACAAAGTTTAAATGGCAAAGTCCTTTTTCATAACGACAATGGTGCCGTAACAAAAATTTTGTTCGAAAATGAACAAGATTTTGACACTATGGGGTCGCGCAATAATTAGTTCACGTTCTGTTTGCAAAATACCCAATGTTTTAAGGGTATCTACAAATGGATTGTTTGAAGTTATTTTTGCGCGATCCCTATGGAAGGAAGGTAAATAAAATGAAGCCATTTTCAAATAATCAGAAGACAGATTCTGTCCGTCCCCTGATGCGCTGGTGGGAAAGTTTGCATTTTAAATTTTCTTTAATTCAATGCATCCTGCTTGTTTTTATCGTGGGGACTACAATTTTTATCATCATGAACGTGGAACGATCCCTGCTCCTTGAAAAAGGCTATGACCTGGCCGAGGAGTTGGGAGGACGAATGGTGTCTGAACTTGAAGAACGTGTGACTCTGGCTGAATCTTTAACAACATCTTTAGCCAACCTGGGGGAAATTCTCAACAAGGATGTAGAACAGTTTATGACAATGGTGCCTCATCTGCTTGATTACGAAGGCGAGGAGGCGTTTATTGCAGGTGGCGGGATTTGGCCTGAACCCAATGCTTTCACGCCAGGTGTTGTCAGACGAAGTTTTTTTTGGGGTAGGGATAAAAAAGGGTTATTGAAGTTCTATGACGGCTATAATGAATCGGCAGGGGCTGGTTATCACAATGAGGAGTGGTATGTTCCTGCAACTTTTATCGCACCCGGGATGGGGTTCTGGTCGAAATCGTATATGGATCCTTATTCTTACCAATCCATGGTTACCTGTACAGTGCCCATGTATGTGTCAGGCAAAGTGACCGGGGTGGCAACCGTCGATTTGAAGTTGGAAGGACTGGATGCATTTTTCAATAAAGCTGCTGAGTCAATTGGCGGATACATCTTTGCGGTTGATCGCAATAACAAATTTCTTTCTTTTCCAAAGTCGGAGATGTCAAAATTTTATAAAAAAGATGTGAAAGGCAACCTTGTTCAGGAGTATAAGTATGTATTCGATCTGGTCGAAAAAATACCCTCTTACCAGGCAATTGCCGATGAATTGGTCAAGATCAATGAAGATTGTATCAACCGGGCCAGGTCCAATAGCCAATACACACCAAATCTTATTGAGCGAATTCATAATAGAAGTTACCAGATCAATCCGGATGAAGCCCGACTGATTGCTGCAGTTGTCGTAAAAAGCCGGGAATCGGAAAAAAGCCCGATAGGGGTTCGGCGCTTGTTCCTTGACTCAGACCCTTTGCTGAACGAGCCGGTTATGGCATCAATTTTTCATGTCCCGCGAACATATTGGAAAGTGGTTGTTGTCAGTTCAACCTCCAAATTTTATTCAGCTGCGGACGCTGCCACGTTAAAAGTGGCTTCCTATGTTATTTTTCTGGAATTGACCGCCTTGACCATCTTGTACTTTGTATTACGAGGATTATTCATCAAACCGATTCGGAAAATGGCAAAAGATGTCAAGCAAATCGTGCACAAAGCAGGTACGCCAGGGGAACGCCTGAATGAAATTCCCCGCCATGAATTAGGTGAATTGGCTTTTGAATTCAACCGCAGAACCGATAGAATGATTTGTGCTATAGAACGTTCCAACAAAGCGAAAATTAAGCTGGAAGAAAATATGGCAGAGCTGCAACGATATGCTAATACCCAGACGGTCTTGCTCAGTGATGTCAACCATCGGGTCAAAAACAATCTTTCTACAATCATCAGTATCCTGCATATGGAAGAAGAGCGTTTCAAAGCAGAAGATATGACATCTTATCTCCCCATTCTTAGTGATCTGGAGAACCGTATCCAGGGACTTTCAACGGTTCACAGTATGCTTTCGGAAAGTGAGTGGCGACCGCTTGTGTTGAGTCGACTCTGCGAGAAAATTATAAGGAGAGCGCTCCAAGGTCTGCCGCCTTCAAAAAGTGTCGAACTAAACATATCCCCATCTCCTGTCCTGGTAAACAGCAACCAGGCCCATCAATTGGCCATTGTGATCAACGAGTTGGTAAGTAATAGTATGAAATATGCACTGCAAGAGCATGACAATGGCCAAATCATTGTGAAGATTAAACAGGACGGCCGTAATGTATCCATTCATTTTATAGACTGCGAACCAGGCTATCCGGATGGGTTAGTTAAAGGTTGCCATGACAAGTCAAGTATAGGTTTTGAATTGATACACGGTATTGTTACACAAAGTCTGAATGGCGAAGTCAGTTTTGATTATGATAATGGCGCCGTAACAAAAATTTTGTTCGAGAATGAACTTAAGTTACAACAATCCGGAGGCAACGTAAAATGAAGAGGGAAAAACCGATTCGAGTACTTATAGCCGAAGATGAATTTCTCGTGGGTAAGGAGATAACGCGAATTTTAAAGGACATCGGGTATGAGCAAATTGGGATAGCTCAAAATGGTGAAAAGGCGGTCGAAATGACACGGTCTCTTCATCCGGACATCGTTTTAATGGATATTAAAATGCCAAAGCTTGATGGGCTTCAGGCTGCACGTCAAATACTGGAAGCTTGTCCAACCCCGGTGATTATATTGACAGCGCATGAGTCCAAGGAATTTTTCAAAAAAGCAAGTGAAACCGGCGTAGTTGCTTACATTACCAAGCCCCCGAGCAAAATAGAAATAGAGCGGGCTGTCACAATTGCACTGGCAAGACATCAAGACCTTCTGGAATTACAGCATCTGAACAGGGATCTGAAATCACACAAGGAAGAGCTTGAAAAAAAGCTCGCTGAAATCAAAACCCTTAAAGGGTTGCTGCCAATCTGCGCTAAATGTAAAAAAATCCGCGATGACAAAGGGTATTGGAACCTGATAGAAACATACATAGAGCAGCACTCTGAGGCATTTTTTAGTCATGGTATGTGCCCTAATTGTTCAGAAGAGCTTTATGGTGATCAAGACTGGTACATTGATATGAAAAAGAAGAAGAATAATAAAAAAGAAGATTTTGAGAAATAATAAGACTCCATTCGAAACAGTTTTTTAATGACTGATATGATTATCATCTTCACCTTTTGGAGGGATTTTGAGGTAGTAAAAAAGCGCGCGCTTTGATTGTGGGGTCGTAATAACGATTTTCTGCTCCATGATTTCTTCTTCCAGTAGTCTCTTTTACGCAAATAAAAAAATGACTACTTGTATCATCATTTGATGAGACTCAACTGTAGAATTTTTAAGCAATTCAAATCATAGGACTTACAGATAAAAATAATTATTCAAAAACTGGTAGTCCCGTGGAGAGGCGCCAGGAATCAGACTCATAAATCCAAATCTGATTATCATCAATAACCTTTTCAATCAAATAATCCATATTATAATATTTGATCTCAACGGTTTGTTCGACCATAAGTTTTTCGTTATGCATTTTGAGATTCTGTACTTCGTATGATGTGATTTTAATCTTTTTTAAAAATTTCTTATCGGCTGATATCGGTTCTTTTTTGGGGTTTTGTTTTGACATAAAACTATTCGCCATTTCGAAATCTTCCCAACGTATGGCGGATTTATAGGATTCTGCAACCTTATCAAACTCACCTGAAAGTCGTAAATCAGTAAAAGTTGCACAACCAAAAAACATCAGGATACACAAGGATAAAAATTTTTTTATCATTTAGAATTTCCTAAAAAATTAGGATAAATATTATGTCGATATTATCAAGTTAAAAAATACTCTACCTCATCAAATATTTAAAGTAAAGATTTCGGCATGTAATGGTTTGAAGTTCATTTTTTCCCCCACCCCCCTTTTGGGTGATGTAAAGACGGTATAAAGCAGCTATAAAGAAACCAGTTACAACCCAAAAAGGAGCACAGGAAATGATAAGGGAAGAAACGGATCTTGGCTGCGGACATAACAAGGCGAAGTATGCGGGGAAAATGAAATACTGTATCGAGAACGGGCTTGATTTCAATCTTTACAGATTAGGATCAAGAGGAATCAAAAGAAGGATCAGGCGTAACCATGGGGTTGAATTGGACATAAAGGGCAAAAGCTTATCAATAATCACTAAGGAAGCCCAAGAAATTGAATATCCATAAAGGGAGAAAACAAAATTAAGAATCATAAACCCCAGACTATGATTGTGGGGTTGGAATAACGGTTTTCTGCCCATAATTTTTTCTTATAGTAGTCGCTTCTACTCTTGTTGCTCACCTATAAAATCCCCTGCAGCCCACAGGCTGCTCGCTGGGTCGATTCTCGCGCCCCAGGGGCTGGTCGCATATGTCCGAGGCATTCTCGGGTAGTTTAAAGCCGGCTACATGGGCAATGGGGACATGGAGGGGGCTTGTGATAAAGCGAAGGGTTGTACCCACTACGCCGCCCGGTACAACGCCCAGGCTGAAATCGGTAAATTGGCCCTGAATGCCGATGGGGGTGGCAAGGCTGAAAAAGGCGGGTTTTTTAGGGACAGGTGCCACCTTGAGATCAACCTCTTCTTTTCTAAAATCCACCCATCCGTTACCGCAGATTCGCATTCTGGAGGTGTCTATCACAAAAGTGTCCGGGGTGAGATAGCCGTTTTTCATGGACCAGCGGCCAATGAGGCATTCAATCTGGGACTGGTCCTTGTCAGACTTTGCCACGGCAGCCATGATGATATTAACGGCCCAGAGATCAATGATGCCTGCTTTGATATTTTTCGGGCGGACTGAAAAATCCAGGTGACCGTTCCCGTTGGCAAGGATCTCTTCCAGGGTGGATGCATGGGTCTCAAGGGCCATATCCAGATTAAATCGTCCGCCCATATCTGAGTCCTTTGCTATCCGGTGAACCAGATAACTGATATCAAAGTTTTCTACTTTTGCCCGCAGCCAGGCATTGGACTTGTCAGGGGCGGGTTTTAGGGACATGGCATAGGTCAGACTGCCGCCCGGCAGATTCAGTATCAACGGATCAATGGTGATTCGGCCTTTTTCAAGACGGGCCAAAAGGTCTGCGCTGCCGAGATGGTCCTGATCCGACACTACCTGTTCGGCAGAGATTTTTGCTATGATCTCAATTTTTTTCAGGGTCTCAGGAGCCAGAAGTTCGGCAGCGGTTTCCATGGCTGACGTCCCTTGGTCACCGGGTTTTTGTGCGGGCTCAGGCGGAGGATTGTTTTCGGCCCTGGCAGACCAGTTTTCAAAGATGAAATCGTCGATTTTGATCAAAGGTGATGTCAATTGAAGATCCACCAAGGGGATTTCCTGTATGTCTATCGTCATTTGACCGTTAAGTCTGCTGTCTGAGACGGATAAGACCATCTCACTCAATTCAAGTCGATTCCGGGTCAGACTGAGCAGGCCGCTGACCTCGTATGAGGGTACCGGCGGCAGGTCCAGCTTAAACATCCGGTTGAGATTGTTCAGGTTTTTGCCCTGAACACCGGCCCGCATCGAAAGGCGGCGGTTGGTAGGATTCAGGTCAACATTGCCTTCCAGACTGAACACTGCACCGGCAATCTTAGTCCTGATCCTTGTCCAGGACCGGTTGTGATCAAGAAACTCACTGAGAGATGCCGCTTGAATTGAGGCGGAAAAAGCCGTTTCAAGCAGACTGCCTTCCATCTCCAGCTGAAAGGGTTCTCCTTCAAGGGCAGCGCCTTTGCAATGGTCAATTTTAAAGGACACAGGCGCATCTTCCCCGGACTGAAACGTGACCTCAATATCCTTGAGGTCTATTCTGGAGACCACCAGGCTGTCTGACCTGAGGTTCAGGTCTAATGATTGCCATCCCTTTTCCGGATCCCGGGGTTTTTCATCCGGGCTGTCATCCTCATTCCCGTTTTGCCCAAAGGTCCAGTTCACAGCATTGTTTTGTTCCTTTAGGTATAGATCCAGACCATTGACGCTGAAATCGTCCACATGGATTTTTAAAAGCAACAGGGGGATCACACTAATCTGGAGCCTTGCCATGTCCATCTGCGAAAACGTATCGGTGTCAAAGCCTGTTGGATTGCCGATGCGCAGTCCTGTGATGGAAAATACAGGGTTTAAGGATGTGGATACACTGATGCTTTCATCAATGAAAACCTGCCGTTCCAGTACCCGGGTGGCAATGGTTTCCAATATGCTCTTATGGGGGGTCAGGTCGATGGGGATACGGACGAAGGCCAGAAATGCAAGGCCGATTGCAATGATCGATATCAGACCTGCAATTATCCAAAGGATCCTTCGAATGAGTTTGGTCATGGGCAGCCTCGTGGGTATAAGGTTGTAATGAATAAATTTACCATAGGCCGGGTTTCCAGGATTTGTCAATAATTGTTAAGAATGGGTTTTGCTTGACACTAAGGTTGTGCAAGGGTATTAGGCTGATTGTTGTCAAAAATTTAATTTGATTATCAATTCAGGAACAACGATTTTGAAAATTATAAAGAACTATGCGGTTTATCTGGAGCAGTTGGTGGACGTGGTTGAAGAGTACAGGATGTTTTGCGGTGCCCCTTCCTGCCCTAAGGATACCCGGGCCTTTTTTCAGGCCCGGCTGGATCAGAACGATGCCGTGACATTTATAGCCCTGGATGAAGCAGATGACAGAGTGATGGGCTTTGTGAATCTCTATCCTTCTTTCTCTACACTGGCGTTAAAACGGTTATGGATATTAAATGATCTTGGGGTTTCTTCCGCCTGCCGGGGTAAAGGGGTGGCAAAGGCCTTGATAAACGGGGTGCTTGCCTTTGCCGGGGAAACCGATGCGGTCCGGGTTGAATTGAAAACCCAGACCGCAAATATAAATGCCCAAAAATTATATCAATCCGTTGGATTTGAAATCGACGATGGAAATGTCTACTACCAGGTACCTGCAAATTAATCAGGCATTAATCCCATGCCAGTCCACCACATCGGCATAAGGAATGTCTCCGCCGAAAATATCAAGGGCGGATCCGATGGTAAGGTCCACCCGGTTGTTTCCTATTCTTTTAACCCGGTCCAGATCTGAAAATCGGCTGGCACCACCCGCATAGGTGGCCGGGATAGGGGAATGCGTACCCAAAAGAGAGACCAGTTCCGTCTGGATGCCCTGCATCTTGCCTTCTACATCCACCCCGTGGACCAGGAACTCATCACAGAATGAGGCCAGGTGGTTAAGCGTCTCCGGGGTGACGGTCACATCAGTGAAGTTCTGCCACCGGTCGGTTACGATCCAGAATTGGCCGCCTTTGGATCTGCAGCTTAAATCCAGAACCAGACGTTCTTTGCCCACGGAGTCCACCAGAAGCTTAAGCTTTTCCATATCCATCTTTCCTTTGGAGAACACATATGAGGTCACAATCACATGGGAGGCGCCTGCATTTAAGAATTGTCCGGCATTGTCGGGGGTGATGCCGCCACCTACCTGGAGACCGCCCGGATAGGTCTGAAGAGCTGACAGTGCTGCTTTGGTATTCCCTGGACCCAGGGCAATGACATGGCCGCCGATGAGCTTATCCTTCTGGTACCTGCGGGCAAACTGGGCCGGGGATTCCGGGCTTTCAAAGTTGGTGACAATGCTGTCCTGGTCGGTGTCTTTTAAGGTGGAACCGATAATCTGGACTACCTTGCCGTTTCGCAGATCAATACAGGGTCTGAACTTCATTATAATTTTTCCTCTTTGAACTGAATCTTTTTGATCTGTTCAATGTTTAGATTTTTAATTACATAGGGATTCGGGTAAACATATCCATGGTGATTTGAAATTCATTTTTCACCGGATCAATACATTTCAGGGCATAGGTTCCTTTAACCCTGCCTGCCGAGGGACAGCAGTTTGCATCCCCTGGGTTCCAGACCGAAAATTCAAAGAAAAGACCATTGTCCGTCAGTCGATTGTTCTCTCCTTTCCGGATCAGCTCTCCGTCCTTTAAGTGGCCGGCAAAAGATTGGGGGGCAGGAATAAAACTTACCTTTTTGATCCCGCCCACAGGCAAAATATAGTAAATATGCTCGGTTTTTTCGTTGCCGGTTCCCATTTGAACTTCTGAAATTTGTAAAAACAGATCGTTTTGTGCCCGGAAAAAATTGGGCTGCAGGAAATATCCTGATGTTTCAATCTGTTTTAATATTTTGAATTTGTTTTTAACCTGTAAGTAAATCCCCGCCCTCTGATCGTGTTCTTCAGGGGATGGGGAGTCATGGATTGAAACCATCAGGGTTGCACTTTCTGATGTCTGCTCTGTGGCTTCCCATTTGAGTTCAAGGGGGTGGTTGCCCTCTACCCCGCTTTGAATGGGGGCAAGGATTTGCTGTTTGCTCATCAGGGCCTGCGAGAGCACGGAGGAGCCCGGCATTGTCACGAACAGCAGTCCTAAGACAATGGAATAGCGAATCAGGCCTTTTCCCCGGCGTGGCAGCCTGTTCATTTTTGATTTATATCCGCTGTTTTCAGATCCTGGAAGAACGCATCCAGAATCTGTGTAAGGCCTTGGTTCAGCCCGACAATGTATGCTTCCGGACTGGGCTCTGTCAGAGGGACGCTGGCCGTAAAGGTGTTATGGATTATCGGTTCAAACTGTCCTTCATTGTTTCTATCCAAAGCCAGGCGGATGGTGACCACTGCCTTTAACTGATTTTTATCCCGGACATCTCCGTAAAGCTCAGTGATTTTTCCCCAGAGCTGATATTTGATTTCATCCATTGAATTTGGGGATACCGGCGAAAACAGGGGCGATGCATAAAGATTTTCCATGACCACATCTGTGAGCATCCTGGCGGGAGGCACCACATAGTTGTGATAATAGTCGGAACCGAACCGGTTGTGATTGTCTCTGTACATAAAGGGGCTGCCTTCAAATTCAGGCGAAATGCTGAACCGCTTGACTAACAGACCTTCTCCGGATTCCTGATCCTGGGATTCTGCCATCTTGGGAGAGGCTTCTATACGAAACATGGTTTTTTCCTGGTATTCGTTCCTGATGCCGGAGCAGGAAGTAATCATAGACAGAAGACAGGCTGCCAGGGGTAACAATTGCAGATATTTAATCATCTTGTTGTAATTTCTCCTTTATACGTTCCGGGGTATTGATCTCAGGTGGACGTTCCAGAAGAAGGCGGCCCGGATATTGGCGAAGTTCCAGGGTGAGCTGGTTCAGATTTTCAGAGGTATGTTCGAAATTCTCAATGGCATTGCTGATCGTATCCGAGTTGATCCAGACCATTTTTTCGAGCATCTTTGAGGTGTGTTCCAGACTCTTGAGCGTGGTGTCCATTTTAGAGGCAAGGACATCTAATTTCGGACCAAAATCGGTCTCAAAGTCCTCAGCCACAAGGGCAACATTTTTTGAGGCGCTTTCGATGTTTTTCAATGTGGTGTCAACCGGTGCCTTGGCATCGTGTATCATGGTTTTTAAATCAGAAAAAGACCCACCTGCATCAGCCATGATCTGATTCAGTTTTTCAGATTCCATGAAGCTTACAATTTTTTTGTTGGTCTGGCGCAACTCCTTGAGCAGGGCTGCCGTCTGATCTGATATCCCTTTCATATCCAGGGCATTTGTCTTCTCATCCAGGGCATTGACCAGGTTGACCAGTTTTTGAACGAGCCCCCCCGTATCGATATCGCTGAAATTATCCAGCATCTGATTCAGGGCATCCCCGATACGTTTGATATTGCTTTTCCGTGACGGTACATACAGGTTTTCAGGGTGCCAGGTAATGTCCAGAGCTGATCCTTTGCCCTGGTAATCCGTCTCCAGATAGGCGGCTCCGGTAAGCCCCTTGAATGCCATGAAAACAGTCAGTCCGTCTGCAATGGCTTTTTTAAACCGGTCTCCTGCGTCCTCGCCGGTCTGGCCTACATAGCAGTCTTGGGCAAGAGTAAAGGTAACCAGGACATAACTGGACGGTACATCATAGACTTTCGTTGGTGTGGTAATGGATTTTACAGTACCGATTTTCACGCCTTTATATTTAACTTCAGACCCGATATCCAGGCCCTGGACAGACTCGTCAAAACAGGTTTCCGCCAGGGTTTCTGTTTTGAAAAACTTGCCTGCCCCAAAGGCGATGAGCATGGCAGCGGTCAGGCCAAAGGCCAGAATCACAAAAAGACCGAGTTTAAAGAAATTAGCTTTCTGGGTCATGGATTGTTTCCCGTTGCAGGATTACGGTTAAAAAAATTATAAACATATGTGTTGGATGGGTCAGTTTTTAAGCCCTGAGGCGGCCCCTGGGCAATAATGCCTTTGGCCTCCTGGCCCAGCATAATGGTACGGTCGGCAATACTGAGGATGCTTTCCAGCTCATGGGTGACAATCACAAACGTGATGCCCAGAGAGGCGGCAAGTTCAAGGATCAACTTGTCCAGGCCGGCCGAGGTCAGGGGGTCCAGTCCGGCAGACGGTTCATCCAGAAAAAGAATGGCCGGATCCAGTGCCATGGCTCTGGCAATGGCCGCCCGTTTTTTCATCCCACCGCTCAGTTCGTCAGGCAGAAGGTTCACCCCGTGCCCCAGGTGGACAAGATCAAGCTTGACCCGGGCAATGGCCTCTATGGCATCCTCCGGCAGGTCGGTATACTCTTTTAATGGGAGCATAATATTTTCAAGAACGGTCATGGACCCGAACAGGGCACCATTCTGGAATGCGACCCCGATGGATCTTAGCATGCGGTTCCGGACCTCACCTGAAGCGGATACTATATCCTCTCCATTAATGAAAACCTGTCCTGCAATCGGGGGAACAAGACCGATCATATGCTTGAGCACCGTACTCTTGCCGCAGCCCGAGCCGCCCAGAATGACAAAGACCTCTCCCCTGTGGATATCAAAACTGATATCCTCCATAATGGCCACATTGTTGTACCCGGCATAGAGATTTTTGACTTGGATAATGTTCTTTTTCATAGGTTTGTTTTTCATACGCCCAGATAATAATAAACAACGGAAAATATACCGTCAAACACGGCAATCAGTACAATGGAAGATACCACTGCCCGGGTAGTGGAATCTCCAACAGCCGAAGGGCCTCTTAACGTCTGGTAGCCCCGAATACAGCCCGTGGCCGCAATGAGCAGCCCGAAAACAAAGCATTTGACCAGGCCGCCGGTCAAATCCTGCCAGGTCACAAAGTTGACCACCTGGTTATAATAGCTAATCAGGGGATATCCAAAGGACATAATCACCAATGCTCCGCCAAGGATCCCCACAAAATTGGCAAAGACCGTTAACAGCGGAGTAATCAGGGTGGTGGCAATGATCCTTGGGATGATAAGAAACTTCACGGGATCCATCCCCATCACGGTCAGAGCATCGATTTCCTCATTGATTTTCATGGTCCCGATCTCGGCGGCAAAGGCCGAGGCAGATCTGCCGGCCAGAACAATGCCGGTCATCAGCGGTCCCAATTCCCGAACCATGGCAATGCCGATAAGGTTGGCCACATAAATCTCCGCCCCGAACATCTTCATGGGAATGGCCGCCTGAAAGGCCATGACCAGCCCCACAATAAAGGAGATCAGGGCCACAATGGGCAGGGCATTCACCCCGGCCCGTTCCGCCACGCGCAAGGTCTCGCCCCAGCGGATGCTGCCCGGATTTTTCATACTGGTAATCATGGCCCAGGTAATTTCACCCACAAAGGTGATAAAGGTCTTAATATCTGCCAGCGTTTGCGCCAGGTCTTTTCCGGTGTTTTCCACAAAAGAAAGGCCGGGCTGGGCCTCCTTGGGCTGACTGCCTGATTTGTTCGCCAGCTCCAGCAGGGGAACAAATTCCGTTTTCAGTCCTGTAACCCCGG
>PIVQ01000715.1 GCA_003354055.1 Desulfobacteraceae bacterium
AAACATAGTGTCAAAGCCCCGGTAATCGGCCAGTACTGCAGTTACAAGGTTTGGCACTTCAGTCTGTTCGAAAGCAAGTTCGATATAATCATCGGATAGATGTGTGGAGGCAGGGGATGAGGGATCTCCCCAGGCCGGTAACTCACCGGTACCGTATAATAAGAGCCCGCCGGTCAGACAGACAATGATAAATCCTAACAGTTTCAATCTTTTGTCCTCCTGCTTGTACTAAATACAGCTGCAACAAAGAAAACCGTGCTCACACCAGCCCCGACCGATGCTTCGGTAAAGGCAACATCCACCGCACCCATGACAGCCCAGAGCAGGCACATCATAAAGGAGTAGGCACCGAATAAAATGGCGGTTCCCAAAAGGTCCCGAACGGAAATGGCGGCAATGGCACAGAAAATGACAAAGGTCAGTACAACAAGATCAATGGGCCAAGACATATCTATTCCTTTCCTTTGGCTTCAGTCTTCCGGGTCCATGGCCGAAGTCCTGCCCGCATCCCGGCATCCACGATGGAGTGGGTGGCTGTGGGACTGGACATAAATACAAAAAACACAATTAAAATCATCTTAATGGACAAAAGCACTGCCCCGATTGAAAGATGATGAAGGTTGTACAGGGCAAGTCCGGCCACCATGGCCAGGATCCCCAGCGTATCCAGCATACCGGCAGGATGCAGTCTGGAATAAAAATCCGGCATCCGTATGACACCAACGGCCCCGCCTAAAAAAAAGAGGAAACCAAAGGCTAAAAGTATGATTACAAGTATATCCATAACAACTCCTCATCAATCCATAAAAGATTCTTCGTACAGGCCTTTTCTTTTGTGAAAGTACCGGGACGCGGCAATCACGGCCACAAAATTCAAAAAGGCATAGGCCAGGGCAATATCTACGAACATGTCCACCCGCTCGTACAAAACACCTATGAGCAGCAGAAGAACAACGGTTTTACTGCCGATGGCATTGACGCCTATGAGGCGGTCCAGAACCGTGGGACCGAAAAGACACCGGTACAAAGACAAAAACATGAGCAGGCACATGCCCATTGAAACGCATAAAAAGAAGGTATTCATGATTTTTCTCCGTAAATATTGGCCACCTTGTCCAGCATGTCACCCGGGCAGCCCTTGGCAGACGGCCTATCAATGGCATGAACCCTGAACACCCCGTCGGAGCCTGTGGTCACGGTAATGGTACCCGGTGTCAGGGTAATGGAATTGGCCAGAGTGGTAATGGCAAGATCCGATTCAAGATCGGTTTTAACATTGGTGATATGGGGATCTATCAGATCTTTCATCCGTGGATGGAAAACCAGGTAGAGCAAATGGAAATTAGCCTTAACAATCTCCCAGGTCAGCCATGGGATATACACGGAAAACTTGATAAAGATCCGCAGATGATCCGCTGTTACCGAAGGGAAGAGAAGGTCATGGAAAAACCAGGCCACAAGCAGGCTGGAGATGACTCCCAGGCTTAAGAGCAGTGCTGAAAAATTTCCTGACAGGATCACCCAGGTTGCAAACATGAGTATAAAGGTGATCAAAAATGGAACGAATGTCGACTTTTTTTCTTGGGCAGCGGCCGGTTTACCAGGCGTACCAGGCTTGCCGTTACCAGTATTGGATTTAGTCAATGCAGGTCTCCTTGGTCAAATTATTGTAAAGATCAAGTTTACAGACAGCAGCTTTACAGGCTTATTTTTCTACGCCGTAAATTCCGCGGAACTTGTCGTACAATTTTGACAAGGTACCTTTTTCTTTTTTATCCGAAGGATCGTCTTCAGGCTGGTCAGAACGACCTTCCTGTTCCAGCCTGTGGGCATAGGCTGCATTGATGGTCTCGATGAGTGTATCCATGTCCACGGGTTTGGACAGGAATTTAAAGGCATTATATTTTCCGCTTTCAAGGGCATTTTCAACACTGCCGTGGCCTGTCAGTACGATACAGGGCAGGAAGGGCTGAAGGTCTTTTAACCTTTTTTGCACTTCGATACCGTCAATACCCGGCATCTGCAGATCTACCACAGCCACATCAAACTCTTCTGTTGAAGCAGCGTCAACCCCCTCCTCACCGGAAAAAGTTGTTTTAACTGTAAATCCGTCCAAGACCAGCCGCTTGGCCAGGTACTTTAAAAACGTTTGTTCGTCGTCTATAAATAGGAGTTTCATAATAACCCTTTGTCCACAAAATAAAATATTTTTCTTCAAAAATTCGTCGCATTTTTTTTAACTAAAGTCTACCTACCTATCAGAACAAAAAATGGGAGTCAAGCCGTTTCTTTTTACCAGTATACCTCTTTAATAGCGGCCATGTAAGGCACACAACCCCCTGGAAATGATTAACATTTGATCATTTTGCACCTCATCCGTCCACTTTTACACGGCCTTTTACAGTACAGGAAACAGCAAGCATGGATAAATGGATTTATCTGCAATATTTCGGGGAATTGACCCCATCCACCGCTCAAGCATGGCATTTTTCTCACTGGTCCCCAGGATGATCATGGACGCCTGGTACTCCTTGGCAGCTTTAAGAATTTCCTTTTCAGGTTCCCCAACATAGACATGGGGTCTTGCATCGATTCCCGCCTCTTCAAACTCATCACAGAGATCGTCAAGACGCCTGCGTTCAAGTTTTCTGACCTTTTGGACCTCGTGGGTATCGGAGCTCTTTAATTCTTTTTCCCCCACCACATGCATGACATGCAATTGACCGATCACATCGGCCAATCCCTTAAGGCAGTTTATCGCTTCTTCACCAGAGGTGGACCAGGAGGTTGCCAAAAGGGGGCGTTTGAATATTTTTTCAGGCACCACCTGATCCTCCAGCATGTGCTTGAATACCAGGATGGGCACCTTTATCCTTCGGGTCAGTTCGGTAATATCGGATCTTGAATAGAGTTGTTCCAAAGTTCCTTTATGGGACCTACCAATGACCACAAGGTCAGGCTTTTCCTGTTCAATAACCCTTAAAATCTCGGGAATAAAGCTTGCGACCTCGATATAGGCACCCACTTCCATACCCAGTTCAAAAAGATTTTCAGCCCAGTCAATAAACCTTATATTGGCGGTTTCCTTCAGCTTGACTTCTTCTTCTTTTAAATATCCGGACCCTCTTTTCATGGCCACCTTGTCCCGCTCAATCACATTGAGAAAGACTACATGATCAAGGTCTGCCTTCCGAAGGCTGAGCAAAGAGCTTAAGGCGTCATAGCAAAGTTCTTCAAACTTTGTGACAAAAAGTAGTTTTTGTATTTTCATGGGTAACTCCAATGGGTACTCCTGACTGACCGGGCGTCCGTGCAACAGCCGCCCCCCCAAATTAACCTATTTTTGTTTCAATGGCCTGGACCAGTTCTTCTGGTTCGACCGGTTTCTCGAGGTAGATGTCCGGTTTGGGCACCTCCCCCCCCTTGAACTCATCCAAGGCTTTTTGCGATTTTAAAAAAGATCTGAGGGCAATACCGGTGAACATGATCACGGGAAGATCCTTAAGACCATCTGCGGTTTTCAGGTGACGATAGAGCCTGATGCCGCTACCCCTTGGCATCAGTACATCAAGGATCACCAGATCCGGTTGGTCTGCCTGGATTTTTTCAAGCCCTTCGACACCGTCGTGGGCCTCCAGAGGCAAATACCCGTTTTCCTCCAGTACTGTGACCACAAATGATCTGACATCAGAATCATCATCTACCACAAGTACCTTTTTGCTCATTATT
>PIVQ01000716.1 GCA_003354055.1 Desulfobacteraceae bacterium
TCCTTGATCTGGCCGCCCAATCCGTCTTTGACCTTGATCATGATGGGAACGACGTCTGAGTAGGAAAACGCCTTTCCAAATCTGAAGACCTCAAGGTCAAAGGCGATTTTCATCAAATGAGGAAGGTTGAAATCTGTCATGACGATGCCGTCGTCGGGCATATGGATGCCTGCACTCATGGGGATGCCACGGCCGCTCTTGACTCCCGGAACTTTGCCCATGACATAGATGAGCGGATCAAAGAAAAAGTCCTTGCCCACATCATGGATGCCGGAATTTTTCAAAATTATCGGGGAGCCAATGCCGCCTGCTGCTATAATTATTTTTGGGGCAAACACTTTAACAAGCTCGGATTTGTATTTGTATTCAACCCCAACCGCTGTCTGCCCTTCAATAATAACCCTTGAGACCTTTGCCCGGTTCACCAGTGTGGCCCCGTATTTCAAGGCATCATCCACAAAATTTCGTGCATTCCACTTGGCACCGTAGGGGCAGCCGTACATACACTTGACGCACTCGGCTTTGCATCGATATTGATAGATGAACTTGTTCAGTTTTTTACAGTCATACCCCAGCTCATTGGCGCTTTTATGGAACACCTGCCCTGCAGGACTCATAAGATCATCTGACAGGGGTTCCATTGGGACTTCCCCCCGGATCTCTTCCACATCTTCAGAAATATCCACCCCATAGGTCTTGAGCATATCCACCGGAGGCTCAAATGCCGTACCGCAGTATAAAAGGGAGCTTCCGCCTGTGGTGATTCCCCGGACCATGCCAAGGCATTGACCTGTGATAAGCATGCTCTTGCCCGGGGTCATCCCCCGGGGAATGGTCTGCAACAGGTTGCCATGCACCGGCTCATTATCCCCCCACTCCAGGATCAGGACTTTTTTCCCCTTCATGGACAGTTCTCTTGCCACTGTCGCCCCGCCCGGGCCGCTGCCCACCACAATGGCATCGTAGTTTTTTTCAGGTGCCGTCATCATGTCCTCCTTGTAAGTAATTATGGTCACAGGGTTTCCCCTTTTATTGACAGAAGGCTTATCCGGAAATGCAGAAGCAGATTAAAGAGGCCAGATACAAAATCTATATGGTAAATTTTCCGGATCTTTTTCATGTCGTCCGAGCACGGTCGACCGTCGCCCGTTGACTAATATTATGAATATTTATTTTCGGGAGTCAAGAGAATATTTATTTTTATTGAAAATAAGATGTGAAAATACAGACAGATATACCCGGTACAAAACCGGGAATACGAAGGTACGCAGTACCTCATGGGGGATTCAGAGGTTAGATGGGGCCTATACGGTTTGCCCTTCAACCTCAAGATGGTGAATGAGAGCCTTTCTAGAGGCATTGGCAAATTTCTTGAAAGACTCGGCTGCTTTTTTGGAATCCTGTGCTTCAAGTTGATCGCAGCTCTTTCGTATATGAACACAGGTCTCTTTTGTGTGGGAAGGCGCAATCTCAATTGCTGCAAACACAATGCGCTGGGCAGTGGGCATCATCTCAAGGCCTAACTGCTCTATGATGGGATTATCAGCCACCCTTAGAATGGATTGGCCGAAAAGTATTACGTATTCGATATATGCCTCATAGTCTTCTTTTTCAACACTTAGGTCAATCTTGTCGGCCAGAGATATGAGATTGGCTAGGTGTTCTTGGGTCATTCGTTTTGCGGCCCTGGCAAAGGAGTATTGATATATCATGTTAAAGGTATCATAAAAATTATCAATGTAGTCGGCTGTCAGCTCAAGGACCTTATAACTGCCCCGTTTACCTTTCTCCACTAGTTTGGCCTTTTCCAGAAGATGCAGGGCATCCCGTACCGGACTCCGGCTGACACCCCATTCCTTGGCAATCTGGGTTTCCATAATCATATCACCGGATTTGAGTTCCCCGTGAAGAATCTTTTTTTGGTAAATATCGGCCAGTTTGTCTGAAAGGTTTTCCCGCTTGAGCATCTGCAAACGTACTCCATATCCTAAATATTTATAATAAGTGCACCGTCGACATCACTCGGCCGACTCATGCATACTGATACCAATATTCTGCTTGGGTTACAATGAATACTGGTATATCTCGTACGATTACCACGTAAAGATTGGAATATAAAATGTCCTCAGATTTGCAGAGTCAATGAGCTTCGACCGTATTCCGCCCGGCTTCTTTAGCTCTGTATAGGGCTTCATCGGCAGTTGTAATAAGTTTCAAAGGCAGTTTTTCGTCCTGCATGGGATGAAAGGTCGCAACACCGAGGCTCAGAGTGATGCATCCTGCAGTGTCAGAGGTTTCATGGGGAATATTCAGGTCATAGATCGCCTTCCTGATCCCCCAGGCAGTTTGAACGGCATTGTCTTTGTCACAACCTGGCAGGATGGCAACGAACTCTTCCCCGCCATACCGTGCAGCAAAGTCTGAAGCCCGGTTGAGTGCTCGTTTTATGGTTATTGCCACACGTTTCAGGCAGCTATCTCCCATGGCATGACCATAAAAATCATTGTATAATTTAAAATAGTCAATATCCATCATAACCAGGGAAAGCGGTGTTTCATGTCTAACTGCCCGGTTCCATTCCTTTTGCATGGTCCTGTCAAAGTTCCGGCGGTTGGGGATTCCGGTCAGGCCGTCAATGGAGGCAAGGCTCTCCAAAAGATCCCGGGTCTGCTTCAATTCGATATGGTTTTTTATCCTGGCCTTAATGATGGGAAGTCTGAACGGTTTTACCAGATAATCCACCGCACCCAGTTCCAGGCCTCTTGTTTCATCCTTGATTTCATTAAGACTGGTCAAAAAAACAATGGGGATGTTCATGGTTTTGGTATCTGATTTAAGGCGCTTGCAGACCTCATAGCCATCGATGTCCGGCAGGATGATATCCAGTAAAATGAGATCGGGAAGCATCTGTTTAGCCATTTTAAGCCCTCCTTCTCCGTCAAAGGCCACACCACATTCATAATGGTCTGCCAAATGTGTTTCCAGCAGCCGCACATTGGCCTTGATATCATCGACAATTAGAATTTTTGCTCTTTTATCGTGCATCCAATTCTCCTGTTAAGGATCGGCTCCAAAATTACTTGATCTTTTGTTTTCAAAATACCCTGTCTTTTAAGGGGTTTTGGAAACAATTTAGATCAAGTTATTTTGTAACGATTCCTAAATATATTCAATTTCTAATTTCTCAATATAGTCCGTCACATTGGACAACTCCGCCTTAATCGCCTTAATGTTTTCATCCCTGGCTGAGTTTTCCACCCCCGAAAAAAGCTGAGACAGATAGGCAAGCTCATAACTTCCGGAAGCGCCCTTATATCCATGGGCCAGCCGTTTTAAAGTTTTAAAATCCTGATCATTCAGGGCTTTTAACATCACCTGGATTTCATCATTTACTTCATCAAAAAATTCCGGAATCAGATTTTTCATACCTTTTGAGATTTGAACCTTATGGGCAGGGGGAGGCTCTGTATCTTTAATTCCCGTGGGGGGCTGAGGTGATATGGCGTCCGTTTGATAACGGAAAAGCAAATTTAAAATATCTTTTTTCTTTACCGGCTTGGTTAAGAATTCATCACACCCGGCTTCCTTGCATTCCTCCTTATGCCGGCCAAATGCATGGGCTGTCAGTTCAACCACCGGCGTTCGGGGAATCGCTAAGTCCTTTTCCCTTTTTCGAATAGCCCGGGTGGCGGCAAGGCCGTCCATGACCGGCATCTCCCGGTCCAT
>PIVQ01001547.1 GCA_003354055.1 Desulfobacteraceae bacterium
TGTTGGACCCATTCAACAAAAGGTCCAGTATATCCGCCATCTGCCCAGATTAACTTAAATCTTGGCATTCTATTTTTGAGAGCGTATCTGAAAAATATTCTTGAAAAAAAACTCCTGACAATATGATATACAGCGGTCTTTAGAAGATTTAACCGCAAAAATAGAGTCAGGAGAAAGCTATGAAACAAAAATATTCTACAGATCTTACACATAATGAATGGTTGGTGATTTATCGATATTTTCCAAGGACAAAAAAACAAGGGCGACCACCCGAACATTTAAAAAGGGTAATCGTTAATGCGATACTGTATACTTTACGTGCAGGCGGTGCTTGGGAGCTGCTTCCAAACGATTTTCCTCCATATCAGACGATTTATTATTATTTTAACACATGGAAAAAAAACGGTCTTTGGAAAACAATCCATGACAAACTACTTCAACGCACCAGAGTCAAGGCTGGACGAGAGCCTGAACCAAGCGCAGGGATCATTGACAGTCAATCAGTCAAAACGACAGATCAAGCTGGTAATAAAGGCTATGACGGCGGGAAAAAAATTAAAGGCAGAAAACGTCATATCCTGGTTGATGTTCTTGGCTTAATCATCATTGTATCTGTAACGGCGGCCGGTATTCAGGAACGTACTGAGGCTAAGAAAATGTTTGAATCTATCAAAAATAGAATGCCAAGATTTAAGTTAATCTGGGCAGATGGCGGATATACTGGACCTTTTGTTGAATGGGTCCAACAAACCTGTGGCTGGATTGTAGAAATTATCAAGCCTACCAAAAAAGAACCTGGCTTTCATGTCCGCCCATGGTGCTGGAGAGTTGAACGAACGTTTGGCTGGCTGAACAAAAATAGAAGACTTTCAAAGGATTACGAGTGCCTCACAGAAACTTCAGAGGC
>PIVQ01001548.1 GCA_003354055.1 Desulfobacteraceae bacterium
ATAAACCGCATGATCTTCATGATCAATCCTTTATTTTTTGGTTTCCTTGGGATACGCTTTGATTTTCTAATATGCACATAAGGCAGGCAAATGAAAAGGATTTTTCAGGGACAGGACCGGAAAAAAGCAGATTTGACCCTGACGATTCTGGCCTCTCAGTCCATTACGACAACAATTACCAGAACATCCAAAGGCGCATACGAAATTCTTGTTCCGGTCAACGACCATGCCAAAGCACTCTTCCACCTGGACCGATACGAACTGGAGAACAGCCCCCTGATCAAACAGATCATGGACTCGTCTCCCTCATCCTTTTACTCTCCTGCCGTCCTTGTGATCATGACACTTTTGGCCCTTATCCACATCATCTGTATCAAGACCGGTGTTCACAATCAGGCGGTGTTCAGGTTCGGGGCCTCACCCTATTTCATCCACCAGGGGGACACCTTCAGAGCCATAACCGCCCTTTTTCTCCACAGCGACGTTCGCCACCTTGTGGGTAATATGGCAGGACTTTTGGTGATGGGCAGCCCGATCGTGCGGCTCACCGGATACGGGGCAGGCCCATATCTTCTGCTCTGTGCAGGCACTACAGGGAACCTAATATCCAACGGACTCGGGCATGACACCCACCTTTCCATCGGCGCATCCACAGCTGTCATGGGAGCAGCAGGCCTGCTTGCCGCGAGACAATTGGTTCTGGGCAAGGGGTTCTCCAGATATAAGGGACTTGCGCCCATCGCCGCCGGCGCCACCCTCATGGCCATGTTCAGCCATGGGGAAAACACCGATGTCTCAGCCCATTTTTTCGGTTTTACCGCAGGAGTAGGTGTCGGTATTATCGGACTGCCCCTGATCCATGTCTGTTCCGGATTCGCCTCCGGGCCTGATTCAAGATGGGGG
>PIVQ01001549.1 GCA_003354055.1 Desulfobacteraceae bacterium
CAGGCCAAAGAAGCCTGGATGTTCGACGATATTGTGGATGCCAACTTTGTCATTTCCAAAATCACCGTGCCCATGGCTGAAGATGTAATGATCATCGATGCCAGGCCTTACAAGACCAAATACGTTAAGGGCTTTATTCCCGGTGCCGTCAGCATCCCCTTTTCCAAATTTGATAAAAAGATCGACATGCTGCCCAAGGATAAAGGCACCCTTCTCATCTTTTATTGCGGCGGCGTTAAATGCAAGTTGAGTCACAAATCAGCCAAAAAGGCCCAGAGCCTCGGCTATACCAACGTAAAGGTTTTTGCCAAAGGCTTTCCCGAGTATAAGAAACAGCCCGGCGCCTACCCTGCCATCACCGCAGAGCAGGTGGCTGTCCAGATTGCGGAAAATAAAACTCTGGTTGTGGATGCCAGACCCCAGAAACCCAAATATAATAAAGGGCACATCCCCTCAGCCATCAACATTCCCTTTTCTAAGTTTGATGCCCTCAAAGGCAAACTGCCAAGAGAACTTTCTACTCCGATTATTTTTTATTGCGGCGGTCTTAAATGCAAACTGAGCCATAAGTCTGCTGCCAAAGCCATTGTCATGGGATACAAAAAAGTATCCGTATTCACCCAAGGATATCCCAACTGGAAAAAGCAATTTGGTGCCGGCGGAGCTGCTGTTGCCGTAAAAGCCGGTGATGTGGAAGGTTCAATCGACCTTGCAAGGTTCAAAAAAATTCTGGCTGAAAATCCCTCATCCATTACCCTCATCGACGTAAGAGATGCAGACGAATATGAAAAAGGCCACTTTGAAACCGCCCGCCATATTCCAGTGGAAGAACTTGAACCCAAGATCAAGGATCTGCCTGCTGACAAACCAATTGTCTTTGTCTGCTCCACAGGAGCCCGAAG
>PIVQ01001550.1 GCA_003354055.1 Desulfobacteraceae bacterium
GACCTCCGTATGTATACGGCAGACGCACTATGCAGGCTGCCATATTTAACATTACAACGGAGGTCTCATTTTTTCACCCCCGCCCCGAAATCAGGGAGTTTCGTTGAGTGGGGTTGGAATCTCACTCAACTCCCTGATATTCGGTGCGAGTAAAGGTACCAGTCCGCCTGATTCATAGTCGATCGATTTTTCCTTCTTTCAAAGAACCGGAAGAGCCGGGTCAGTCCGCCTGATTCATAGTCGAGCGATTTTTCCTTCTTTCTGAGCAGCATTCGACTCGCTGCAAAAAAGGTAACAAAAAAGGTGCCAGTGTGGGAATTCATGAAGTAACCAGTCCTTGAATAATGACATTCCTTGATTTCCCCTCCTTTTTTTAGCTGCATTCGACACGCTCCAACCAGCTGCAACGCGCCCAATCAAGCGCCCGTTGCCCCCGGCTTTTCACCTGGATTTCATTCGTACCTCATTCCATCCAGAGTGAAAGAGCCGTGGTCAAAGTTCGCTTCGTTGGGCTTCCCCTCCATCGGGCCTTTAGAACCGTCGCCAGACTGAAAGAAAGAACGGGTCCGGTTCCTGTTCGCAACCCCCAATCTTTCTTTCAGACTGCCGCCGGTTGGCCCTCCTTCGGATCGCGTCCGCTCAATTGGTCGGGTGGCGGAACAAGCGCCACAGACGCTCGGAAAGCACCAGACCCACATAAGTGGTTTTATGCGTTCGCGGAATACCGCATGTGTCGGCCAGCTCGCAGGTTCGCCTAGAGGCCGAAACATCGCATAAAACGCACTTATGTGCGTTTGGTGGCGGTGGATCAAACACCGCTTTCCTCGCTTGCTCTGCGCACGGTCTTGGCACGGCTCGTTCCTCGCACGTGCCGCCTCAAAAGGGAAGTGCCGTCCGGCAC
>PIVQ01000093.1 GCA_003354055.1 Desulfobacteraceae bacterium
CTGGCCAACCTTTAGTTGACCTGAGAAAATCGCATCTTGTATTTGTTCTACAATATCTTGATAAACTCTTACCCCTGTGGCGGGCCTGAATGGCAAGTTCATATAATCCCTCCTGCATGCACGTTATTTATAATTATGCCGATCATAATCCCCTTGAATGATTCTATTCCTTTTTGGAGGGATTCCGATTCATTGAACCGTTTGATTGTGCTACGTTGATCAACCTATCAGCATGGATTTTGGTTGTCAAACCTCCTTTGTTTCGCTCGATGGATTGTGTGAAGTGTCTCAAATGACCGGGAGAGAGGCATGAAAACGTGGTCGCACGGCTCACCATGCCTCTGCCAAGGGGCTGAAGTTTGATACTGTCTTTATTGTGGGGTGTGAGGAACGGCTCTTTTTCCATTGGTGGTTCAGTGTCGACGACATTGCATTTCTAATCCTTTAAAAAAAACTTGCAATTATTAAAAAAATATTAAATAACGGTGTTATCTTATGAAACCAAAAAGCGACCAGACAAAAGCGTTAATACTGAACACTGCCAGTCAAGAATTTCTTGATAAGGGGTTCAGGAATGCTTCCTTGCGGAGCATTGCCAAAGAAATTAATGGCACCACTGGTGTTATTTATACCTATTTCAAAAACAAGAACCAAATTTTTGAAACCTTGGTTCATCCGGTCATTGGTGAATTTGAAAAACGGCTTGCCACTGAAGAAATATCCATAAAAGAAGCTATAGAAGAAGCAGGAATGAGCCCCAAAACATGGTTTACAAAAAATCTAAAATTTATGACCGAATTAATTGAAAAATATCCAAATGAAATGAAATTATTATTTTTAAAGGCAGAAGGATCTTCATTCCATAATTATAAGGACCTGTTAATAGAAAAAGGGACAGTCAGAAGCCTTACGATTTTTAGAACACTAAAGCGGAACAACGCATTTGAAGGTCAGCAGATTTCTGAATTTTTTGTCCTCAATCTGGTGAAATACGTCATTAATGTTGCGGTGGAAATTTTAAAACAAAACAAAAACCAAAAAGAGATTAGTATTTATGAAAATGAAATCGCATCATTTTTATTCAGTGGCTGGAAGGCGTTGGTTGAGGTTTAAAAAAATTTACTTTAAGACATAACGCCGTTATCTAATAATCCGTAATTTTGAGCATTAAAGGTAAGCCAATATGAAAATTATCATCACAGGCGCAACAGGATTCGTAGGAAGAAACCTGTCCGAAAGCTTTCATGGTGAAGGCATTGAAGTGATCGCAACAGGACGTTCTTTAACGGTGGGAAATGAACTGATAAAAAAAGGCATTGATTTTGTTCAGGCCGATATTACAGATCCCATTCAATTGAATGCGGTTTTTTGCCCTGCAGATTGTATCATTCATTGTGCCGGAAAAGCCGGAGACTGGGGAAAGTACAAGGCATTTTATGAGGCCAATGTCATTGGAACCCAAAATGTCATCCAGGCGTGCAAAACTCACCAGATAAAAAAAATAATTTTTATTTCCAGCCCAAGTGTCTACTATAACGGAAAGGACCGGTATAACACCCTTGAGAGCGATCCCCTTCCTGAAAAACAATTTCACTACGGAAAAACAAAACTGATTGCTGAAAGAGACTTGCTGGCACTTGAGCATGAAGGGTTTAAAAGCATCATACTCAGACCCAGGGCTGTATATGGAAAATATGACAATACCATTGTCCCGCGTATTCTACAATTATCTGAAAAAAAACAGATTCCATTAATAAATAACGGAAACGCCTTAATTGATATTACCTATGTCGGCAATTTTATCATGGCGGTTAAAAATTGCCTGACAGCACCAGATGAGGCATGGAATGAAGTCTACAACATCTCCAACGGAGACCCCATCAGTGTTAAAGAATGGTTTTCTCTTGTTTTAGAAATTTTTGATCGCCCTTTTAAGTCAAAAAATGTTCCTGAACTTCTTGCCAGACAAATTGCAGGCATAATGGAGTTGATGAGCAAACTGCCGTTTGGCAATAAAAAACCCCCAATGACAAAATTTTCAGTAGGGTACATGGCCAAATCCATGACCATGTCCATTGAAAAAGCCAAGCAAACTTTAAACTATTCACCCATAATCAGTAACCAGCAAGGCTTTGAATACTATCGAAATTGGATGTCCAAAAAAACGCAACAGAAATAACCTCTTACAGCCCTGGGGACAAACAACGCAATCATTTTTTAATTCCCGCAGGATTTATCCACGAGAAGTTCTGCTATCAGTAGTTCCCTGTTTGACAAAATTAACATTTTGATTTTTCTGCCTTCAATCCATATTCTTTGGCAATTCTCAGGGGCTCTTTAGCCGTCTATTGAATCCTCTTTAAATAGAATTCGTCATAGAGTTTTCTATATAATTCTTTATTTGACATCCACTGCTCCCAAATTTCACGATATGATGGTTTTGGGATTTCTTCTTTAAGAATTTCATCTATTCTGTTAACGACTGTCTTTCCCCACTTGTTTTTTGAACAATGAATGTAACTGATCAGATAAGGTTCTGTTTCTTTGATAGGAATGAAAATTAATTCGTCTGCTTGTTCCTCAGACCAGAGTTCTCTGACCAGATACTGAAGTTCCCAATCGTATCCCAGTATATATTCCACACGATCATAAAGAAGCATTTGTATCAATCCTTTTGTTAAATCACCTGACGCTCTTTTATGGACATTGCTGCTGTCTTTGTGCGCCTCTAAAAGTTGATCGATTTTGCCACTAAATTTGCGATCCTGTGTGACCCCAAGTCTTAGATCTTTATTTTTCAACGTTACCGCAAGGGAGGCTTTTAGTTCATTGCCGAATAGATGGCGATTTCTCTTTTTTGTAATAATGCCATTGGCTGAGATAAAACTTGATGGAATTGTGTTAAAATATCCGTACGCCTCCCGATCAGATGTTTTAAAGGTTGCACTGGTGCATACATTTTCTTCCTTTCGCATCATTATTTCAGCTCTACTGATATTCGCTACAGTTCTGTGATGGGTGTACTCGGTTAACTTTTCGATCAATAATTTCTGAATTAAATCTGCTCCGCCTCTCCCTTTATAGGGGCCCTCGAAAATCCATACCGGTGCAAAATCATTCTCTATCCAGGTGATGGAATCTTTTTCCTGGCCGAATGAACTGCAAGGAAATATCAAAACAGAAAAAAATATCAGTATCGCAATTCTACTCTTCATATTGACCTCCCAAAAAAAGTTCATTATCAATGATGCCTGATGAAAAGTATCCTTTCCATCTCCATATTTTTCAGCCAAAACAGTGATGCTGTTCCTGTCAGGCAAATCATACGATTTTAGTTTGTGACGATGTTTTATATTGGCAAGCAGGAAAATATATTAGCATGCGGATTCTTATCAAATCAAACATTTTTAGCTTAAATTAAAAACAATGATGGTTAATTCAGTTTAAGCTTATGATTTCTTTCAGGCAGACCTGCCTTTTTTCCCGGGTACGAGCAGCCCCTAAAATGATAGGATAATAAGAAGCCAAAAACAATGGTAATAGCCTGAGTTGTGCCTATGGCACAACTCAGGGCCATTTTTTAAGGCAATACAATTAAAAATTATACGGAAATTGGCCTTTGATACACCAGTTTGCATTTAGGCACTCATAGTTTCTGCAAAAGTCTCAGAATACTATGGAATAGTATTTGTCTTTTTTCATGAAACTTTTGCCAAGGGTAAACACGTCCTGACTAAGATCAATTAATCCACCTGTTTAATTTAGTTGAGCCCTGACCATCAGGGGAAAAGCTTAACCTCAAGGGTATTATTACCTTCATTGGCTTCGTTTATTTTGTTGTTAGAGTCAATGGCTGCAGTCACGGTTGCATTCTGTTTGAGTACATATTTTGTATTATACACCACTTTGCCAGCCTTCCTGGCCAGTTTTTTGTTAGGATCAAATGTGGCCAGGCCTATGTTGCCCCACCCCAGTCCATTCATTTTGAGGTTGAGAAGGGGCTGGGAAGACCCGGACCATAGCGAATGATCCAGGCTGGCTAAGCCGGCGTTAGAGATTTCCACCAATACTTGCCTTGAGTTGCTCAGACGGATGGCTGAAACCCTAAGGTCAGGCTTTGTCTGAATGGGTGCCATGGCAATTTTCTGGATCTTTGGCGGACCCAGTTGAATAGTTTTAGTGTTGTTCTGCTTACTTTCTTCCAAAAGTTTGTTGCCCGGATCAATGGTCACCGTGACCTTGGTGGATGCGGTGATTTTGACTTTTTCAAACAGATAATCCGTGGCCCCTCTTCTATATCGGGTCTTTTCATGGGGATCTGCAGCTTTCAGGGTTGTTCCATAGCTGCGGTTGCCAACCTTGGCCAACAGGACAATGGCCTCAGGTCCTTTTTTATGCCACCGGGCCGGGTGGACAGCGCATTCTCCTCGGTTGCTTATCCTGGTAACCAGATTTTTGTTCTGGTTCAGATATACCTTGTCCACTGATAAATCCGGTAAGCATTCAAACATTTTTTCCGCGTTTCTGTCTAACTCGTTGTGGTTTCCAGGATAGCTGATAAAGATGGACCCCGTGGCCTTGAACTGGGATATATTGCGAAAAATAATGATGTATTTACCATTGGTTTTTCTCAATTCCGGATCATCTACCCCATGGCGAATATTCTCAGTATATCCTTCCCTGTCTTTTCCGCACCGCATCTGGCCGTGATAGTAGGCTGGTTTTTTTTCTTTTTTCCCAAAGAGCCGTTTCATACCCCTGACCCATTTTCGAATTTTATCTCCGGCCAGATATTCTAAGGGGTTGTACTCATTGGCGTTGTTAACCCATTGTTTCCATTTTGAGGTTGGCATATTTTTAAAGGCCCTGGCATCCACCATAACAAGTCTGAGCGGTTCGTAGTTCTGATTAGGCGGTTGGGGAATCAAATTGTCTATTTTTACACTGACAACGATTTCTCCCGGACGATCCACCTCAATAGGGTAGTAAAGGGTATAGGAGCCATCCTGTTCTGCTTTGTGGAGTGTGAAGTACTTTTGTTTGACAGCATCTTCTTGGGCTGAGGCCGTGATGGGAGATACCAGAAGGGTTATTGCCAAAATCATGAATAGGGAAATTGATTTGCGATTCATGGAAAACCTCTTGAAATTAGATAGTTGAAATTAAGAACTTAGGTTAAAATAGAATGAGAATTAGTTTTTTGTCAAGTACCGGACTGTCTGACCATATTCTTTGGCTATCCTCAGGGTCTCTTTTGCTGCCTCACTGCATTCCCTGACAATTTCAAGCGCTTCAGGCAGAGGCGGTTTATACTCGGTTCCATTTTCAATGACAAAGGCAAAGGCACCTTTTTTGAAATAGGAATAGTCGTCTGAAGCGCCGTTTACGACTTTTGATTCAATTCTTTCGTATTCTTTACCCCTTGCACTTTTAATGGCATCAAAGAGCCTGTCCTGGATAAGCTTAAAGTAGGCCAGTTCGTCTTTATCCTGAATCCCTATGGGGCGTCGGATCTGATTGCCCCTTGAGTGGAAGTCATAGACAAATTTGATATTTGGGTTTTCATCGAGGATGGCGGCCACATTCCGTGTTTCCGGTTCAGAAAAGGGATAGGGCCCGCTATAGGAATTTTCCTTGGGGTCTTTTGGCTGCCATTGATAATCATAATTTCTGTTGCAGTCCACCCCCCGATACTCTGAATCAGGAATTTTGCACCGTGTCTTCCGCCAGTTGGGATCGTCATAGAGGGCATAGTTAAGGCCGTCAGGATTGCTGACCGCAACAATATAAATATCTGTGGAATCCATGAGACCGGTGATTTCTTTTACTGCCGGATCATCACTTTTAGGATTGTAGTTTACTAAAAGCTGCTGGGCAACTTCCAGCATGATCATGGGTTGCATCACCTCTCTGGCATGGGGAGCTGCGGCAAGAAGGACCCCCGGCTTATCAGATCTATTATTTTTTCCTAATTTCATATAGCGAAGAGGAGCTGTACCAATAAGGTTTTTCATCTTCCCATCGTAGCCGGATGTTGCATAATTTCTTGTAACAATTGAAACAAGGTCAGGGTAAGTTTTTGCAAGTGCCATCATCTTGATATCAACTGCTTTTCCATCAACGTAATCTGTTACAAATCCACTTTTAAATGCACTGTTGTTTTTAATTGCAGCATTGTCCTTCATCGGATAATTTCCCTCTTAGGCGGAGCATCAAAAATAAACCACCCAGGTAGTTGGCGTGGCTTTCCATCGACGGCTATTCACTTAGGATGGTCACTTTTTATATTTGGAGATTTAAATTTGGCGCCACACCTTAAGCCTTTTATTTAAGATAAAAATCATTACCGGCTTGAAAATGCAAGTGTAAACTTGGGACATCGGAAAATCGCTCTGTTGTCAGGGGAAATTTGGGAGGGGATGTTCCCAATAAAATTGCATTGTTTTTGTTCGGTGATGGTGGTAAAAATTAAGGCGATAAGCTTAAAAAAAAGATACGCCATTTTCATTGAGGCGTGGGTTAGGTTACTTTGCGGATAAATCGGTGAAACACTGTTTACCGTTCGGGGTACAGGCCATCGGTAACCGTATGACGATTCATGATCAGGGAGGAAAAACCAATGAAAAGACTTGGCATACATCTGATTATTGTCCCAATGATGTTGGTGTGCATTTTTAGCGGATTTGTAATGGCTTCGGATTTCAGCACCCAACCGGTGAAAAATAATGGGGAAAAATGGCGAATCGGGTATTATGAGGGGGGTGAATACTATGACTATAAAGGGGTGTTCATTGCCACTATCAAAGGGCTTATGGAACTTGGGTGGATTGAAAAAGCCAATATCCCCGTAGATAAGGGTGAGTTTACCACAAAGATTTGGAACTGGCTCGCCACTGAAATGAAAAGTGATTTTCTTGAGTTTGTCAAAGATGCCCACTATAGTTCAAAGTGGGACGATGAACTGAGAGCGAAAACCGTTGATAAAATTATTCATCGCCTAAACAAGAAAAAAGACATAGACCTGATGCTTGTCGTGGGAACATGGGCTGGAAAGGATTTTGCCAACAACCGGCACACCACCCCGACCCTGGTTCTGACGGCCAGCGATGCCGTGGGGGCGGGCATTGTAAAGAGTAATGAGGATTCCGGCTATGATCATATCAGTGCCCATGTCGATCCTGCAAGGTATGAACGCCAGGTACAAATTTTCCACGATATCATCAAGTTTAAGAAATTGGGCGTTGCCTATGAAGATTCAGTGGACGGCAGAAGCTATGCTGCTCTTAACGTCATTGAAAAACTATCCAGAGAAAAAGGATTTGAAATCGTTCCATGCTTTACCAAGAGCGATATTGCAGACCAGAATGAGGCCGGGAAAAGTGTGATTGCCTGTTTTGAAAAATTGGTCAAACAGGTGGATGCCATCTATGTTACACTCCAGGGCGGGGTAAACTCGAACACCATACCAAAACTTGTTGAAATCACAAATGCCCACAGGATCCCTACGTTTTCTCAATCTGGTTCACAGGAAGTTCAAGCCGGTTTTTTTGTCAGTATTTCCCATGCCAATTTCAAGTATGTGGGGGAATACCATGCCCAAATGATGGCCATGGTTTTCAACGGCGCAAAACCCCGCCAGCTGAACCAGGTTTTCGAAGGGCCGCCAAAAGTGGCCATCAACCTGAAAACCGCGCAAATAATCGGGTTTGATCCTCCCATGGTCCTCTTGGGGGCTGCGGATGAAATTTTTACGGAGATAAAAAATCCTTAAAAAATTTAGGCGGAGTATCAAAAATAAACCACTCAGGTAGTTGGCGTGGCATTTCCAAGGACAGCTATCCAATTAGGAGGGGCACTTTTGCACGGACGGCTTTAATTTGATGCCACGCCTTAGACGTCAACATTTTTTCCGGGAGGAATCAATATGCGGTTAATACTGAGAATCCTGACCCTGATCGTATTCATGGTGGCTATTGACGCCCATGCAAATAAAGCTGAAACCTTTCCCGCCACCCCTGTTACAAACAATGGGGAAAAATGGAATATCGGATATTATCAGGGGGGAGATTTCATAAGCTACAATCAGTCTCTTATTGCCACTGTACAGGGATTAATGGATCTTGGATGGATTGAAAAAGAGTCTATCCCGCAGTTCGGGGATCATCGGGCCGAACTGCTGTGGGAATGGCTTTCAACCCATATCAAATCTCCATACATCAATTTTATGGCAACGGGTTTTTATTCCTCTGGCTGGGACCAGGCAATAAGGGAGGCCAATGGAAAGAAACTGATTCACCGCCTTTCCACTGAAAAAGATATTGATTTGATGATCGCAATGGGGACCTGGGCCGGCAAGGACCTTGCCAACGACCTTCACGGGGTGAGGACCATCATAATGTCCACCAGTGATCCGGTATATGCCGGCATTATAAAAAGTAATGAAGATTCGGGCCTGGATCATATCCATGCCCGGGTTGATCCCTTGCGCTTCGAACGCCAGATCAGTCTCTTTTATGAGATGGTGGGGTTTGAAAAACTGGGACTGGCGTTTGAAAATACGGTTGAGGGCAGAAGCTACGCCGCCATTGACACCGTTGAAAAAGTGGCCCGGGAAAAGGGATTTGAAGTGGTGAAATGTTTTACCCTAAGTGATATTGCTGACCAGGAAACAGCGGGAAAAAGTGTGATTGGCTGTTTTGAGAAACTGGCCGGCCAGGCGGATGCCATCTACATTACCGAGCAGGGAGGGGTCAACGCAAAGACCATCCCGAAACTGGTCAGTATCACCCTTGATAAAAAAATTCCCACCTTTTCACAGCAGGGGGCAGACGAGGTGAGGCAGGGGGTTTTGCTCAGTATTTCTAAAAAGAAGGGATTTAAACCGGCCGGCCGCCACTTTGCCTCGCTATTGGCCCGGATATTCAACGGTGCCAAGCCCCGGGAGTTAAACCAGGTATTTGAGGATGAACAGTCCGTTGCAATGAATATTAAAACAGCGGAAATTATCGGGTTTTATCTTCATGCGGATATTATTGCGGCGGTGGAAGAAATTTATCGCGATATCGAGTGATTCAGAGTGTTCAATTATCAGGCACAAGCCTTACAAAAACAGTAAAATCATTTAATGGATAATCGTGGGAAAGGGACACTGACGTTGAAAAGCGTTTCATGCAAAATTTGAAAATATCCCCGGGGTCTGCATAGTATAGATCCGCTTCCCTGGCATGGGGTGGCGTATAAGCGCTCAACATGTTGAAGATGATTCCCTTGCGGCTTACGCCGGCAATTTTTTCAAGGGTATGGAGGATATAAGGGGTCCATTGATCATCCGGCGTGTTCAACTTTACATTAAATATTCCGCTGGTCACGGTAAAATCCGCCTGACCCAGGTTCTTATCGTCCGATGTGAAAACGGTATTCGGATCGGTAGATCCATATTTTTCCAGGGCCTTTGAGATCATGATGTCTGAAATGTCATATCCCTGGTAACGCCCCTTAAACCCTCGTTGGACAAGGGCATCCAATAAAGCGCCATACCCGCAGCCATAGTCGATGATGGATCCTGCATCCTTAAGATTAATGAACTTTAAAATTTGTTCAAACCTGATTTTCTGTCCCTGGTCAGACCCCCAGTCAACACCCTTGTAATTGGTGCCGTGGGTTTCCACCTGTTTTGAATAATGAGCCTTAGTTGTGTTTATAATTTTTTTAAATGACATGTTGTTCCCCTTTTATCTGCCTGTTCATGGAAGACTTGTGTGGCCGGCGGGTCACAGAACAAGAATCTTATCCGTAAGTGTTTTCCGGCAGATGGCGGCAATATCCCGTCGCCAATCCTCGGGTTGTTCGCTGTAAGGCACCACATCCGGGATTGTTTCAAATAATGAAGCCAGATGGGCATCCCTCACCGATAATTGTTCGATCCTGTTCATCTCTTTTTTGCCCATCCCCCCTGCTGCGATGATTTCCACCGGGCCTGCCGGGATCAGGCCGAAGGGTTCTGCCGTTGTCATCACCGTTTGCATACCGGAAAGATAATGGGCGGTTTTGATCTTTTCAACCAAGGCGCCTGTCTCCTCATATCTCTTTTTCTTTTTAAGGGCCGCGACCATGCCCTTTTGCATGATCGGCAGATATTCACTTTGGTAGTATCCGCCGATACAGGTGATTCCCCGGGCAAGGCAGGTTGTGTAGGAGGTAAAAAGAGAGGGCATCAATAGTTTTTTTCTTAAAGCGGATTCAATAGAGGGGGCATCAAAGGAAATTCGGTAAATTTGACCTTTTACATCTTTTCCTTTCAGGACCGGATTGCCTCCCGAGGTCATAAGATGCATGGGTACAAGCCTGTTTCGGGGATCCACTCCCCAGAAAAAATGAGTGCCGCAGCCGTCCAGTTGCCTTTTGATGGCCGGAGTACAAAGATCCTTTTCTATTCTCTGCTCCAGTTTTTCTTCCTGCCAGCAGGCCCGCCGGCCATCCAGGGCCGTCATAAGCTCCTGCCTGACATCGGGGTCAAACATGAGAACCGAAATAAGACTTGAGGGATCATGGAGATCTATTTCAAGAAGCTTTGCCACAATGGATTCAAGGGGTAAATAAATCATATCCGGCGCCTTACGCGGGTCTGAATATAATCGTTTCCAGATTTTTTGGTTTAGGACCACGGATTGTTCCGAATACGTGGAAAGGTGTTGAATTTCTGGAGCTGCGTATACGTTTTCGAGAATATCGACCAGGGTTGAGGAGATAGTGGGGGAAATGCATTTGGTGCGGGTGGCCACCCTTTTCAATGCCCTTTGAATCTGCGGTTCGGCGATGGGGCCTGTGGCGCTGACAACGCAGCTTTTGAACCTGTCGGAAAACAGGGGCAGCTTATGGGGAATTTCTTCAAGCTTGCCTGCCATTGCCTGATAAATGAGAATCCCCCGGGGATAGGTTAAATTGTTCAGGGGGACATTGGCACAGGCCATGACAGGAATGGTGGAAGCTGTTGGGTTTTGGTGGCGTGTCATCAGGGAAAAGAGAAGGCTTCCCTGCACGGATTGTGAGAAAAAATCCACCCCATGGTGGTTGGCCGTCAGCAGAACAGGACTGGCCTCAAGATCTGCCCGGGTCCGACGGGCAATGGACGGTCCCAGCAGGGGAAGTACAAAATCATGGACGATGCTGAAGAAATCTTCTTTTCCCTGAACCCCGGGGTCAACGGTAAAGGGATGGCCTCTTGTAAATGTGGCAATGGTCTCATGGCCCAGGCCTTCCAATGTCCTTTTGACCGCAGGGGCAAACCTGCACACAAGATCCATGTAGGATCGGGCGCTGTGGGATCTGGCGCAATTGTCAGGGGCGGGGGGCATCATGGGGCCTTTGTAAATGGGCTGAATCGTTTCGGGTAAAAATAAGGAATAGCACGGCGGTCAAAAGATATGCGGCACCCAGCTTTATGATGCCTGTCCTGATGTTGGCGGAAAGGAAAAGGCCGCTGAATATAATGGGGCCCAGGGCTTGTCCGATCCTGCTGGTGGCCCTGAATATTCCGATGGCCTTTCCGGGTCCCAATGCCTGGGTTGCCTTTAATTTTAACAGATAGGTACTCTGGGATGCGATGATAAAACTATTGGAAAGACCTAACAGAAACACGGCAACGGTGGTGGCGACAAGGCCATCCAGAAAGAAAAACATGAGAAAGGTAATGCTTCCCAGAATACAGCCGATGAATACATAATTCTTTTTATTATCGGATCTGTCCACAAATCTGCCGATAACGGGGCCAAGGTAGATCAGGCTGAAACCGTAGACCATGAGAATCCGGCCGATGGTGGCTTGGGAGGCACCGATGCGGTTAAGGTAAATCGGGCAGAAATAATTTAAAAATCCGATGGCGGCGATGGCGGCCGGCAGACTGCTCAGGAAAATCAAACTCAGTACGATTCTGTTCCGTAGAAAATAAGCAATTCTCTTTTTCCCGGGTTGGAGGCCGCTGTCTTTTGAAGGTTCCGCGGGCTTAGGGCGAATCATGGCCCTGCGCATGAAAATCAAAGAATACCCGATAATACTGTACAAGATAAGGGCGCCGATACAAAAGACCCATCGATAACCCAATTGTTCGGCCAGAAGAGCACCTGTTGCTCCGCCGCAGATACTGCCGGCATACAAGCCTGCAATAAACTGGGCAAACGCTCTGCCCTTGTTTTTTTCGTCGCTGAATTCAATGACAAATCCCTGGGCCGCCAACAGGGTTAATCCGTATCCGGTTCCCACAACGGCCCTGGAAAGAATAAAGTGGATGACATCCGGTGCCAGCCAGGAATAAACAACGCCTGTACCTGCGAGGAACAACCCGGTCAGAAAAGGTTCGTACCATCCCCGCCGGTCATTCCAGAAACCGCATAGAAAAATGGCAATACCCACGAAAAAAAACTCCACAGATATGGGCAGCCCCATGACGGTGTCACGTGAAAGACCTAACAGGGGCGTATACAAGGTCTCCATATGGAGTGGAATAAAAGAGATGGAAATATCAATGCCGAATAAAAATAAAAAGGTGACAGGCCGTATCAGCCCATAGTGGACCTGCGGCTGTTTTTTTTCAGGTTCAACAGGCGGATCCATGAAATGGAAAATAAAGATGAGCAATTCGACCAGGAACAGGATTGAGATGGCCACCACCGTCAGGGCATTCAATATTATATTGCCGATTTCCCCTGCCATCTGATCCTTTGATAAGGTGATGGAAACGCTGCCCAGGGGAAGCCATTTGCTCTTATCATCATGGAATCCGACGGCCAGAGTCTGACCCGAAAGGAAGGGTGCTGACAAATAAAAATCCGCCATCGGCCCAAGCAACCCGGAAGACAGCTCTGTCCTGTTTTGTTTCAATTCCAGTACAGGATCGCGGCTGCTATTTAAAATGCTGATTTTTTCAAGGACCGGATATGGTGTCAGGATAGAGCCCAGAATGTTTTCCTTTTTTTCAAGATTCTGGAGTGTGAGTCCGGTTGCTAAAAATGAATCGATCTCTTCTTTTACAATCGCAAGGTTAACCCTCGCCTTTTGTTGACAATTATCTATGAAAACCTGACAGGTTCTGTAGGTGTTCATCCCTGAAAAAAGGACCAGGAATGTACCGATAACCATAAACATGATAAGGATGCATTCCTTTTTTGGCATCTGTTTGCCGGCGCCTCTTACGGCAAGGTTCAGAAAAAACACAAGCAGGATTGTCCCGGCCAGTACAAAGGCTATAATTGTATATACCTTTTTCCATACCCGCTCTTTTTGGGATTCGGCCAGCCCTGGTTTGTCAAAAGAGAGAAGAATGCTTCCCACCCAATTGTTGCGACCATCCAGGACGGGCTGCTGAAAATACATCTTGTCCCCAAGGAAAACCGCCTGACCGCCCCCTGTATTTTCCCGGGTCTTGTCAGGATGGAATAGTTGAAAACCCGGCGGCTTAATCTGTTCTGCATCCGATGTGCTTGATATCAATAGACCATCAGGCCGAAGGACAGATACAATGGGATTACCTGTATGATCCGGCCGGGACGATTTTGAATAAAGGTGTTCAATTCGATCCCGGGCTTTTTTGAGTTTTACAGGTGTTTCCGCGGGGTCGGGCATGGGGGCTTGATAAGATGCGGGACTGATGTCCTGTACCAGGGTCTGTCCGATGATTTGTACCCCCAATGTGTCAGATTCATTCTGCAGCTTGCTCTGGGTCGAATAGTTAAACAGGGCATTAAACCCCAGGGCGACAATAAAAAGAAGAGTCCCGTGGAAAAATATTTTCCCTCTGGGATTTGATCTTAATTTTGACTTGGAATTATTTGCCATGGAAATCAAAACTTCCTTCAAAAAGCCTGGTAGGATACGCGTGCAATATCCAGTCGGCGTTATTTTCCTTTACACAAACCTGTGCCGCAGGCTTAAACAATCGGCACCGGTACGGCCATATAACCGTCTCTTTGGCAGCTGTTAAATTCAAGTGGTGTGAAATATAGGAAACCGCCAGAGCCCCGGTACCGCATGAAAGAGTTTCCCGATTGATTCCACGTTCAAAACAGCGGTACTCCAGTATAGTGATACCGCTGCTCTCCACAGGTCTTGCAAAATTCACATTCATCCCGGCCGGAAACAGATTTAAATGTCTGGTGTTGATGCGCGTACCGATCTGGTCAATAAGCCAGGTACCGAAATTGATCCTTTTGTCTTTAACACTGCCAAAGTCAATTCCTCTGGGGGATGGGAAAATGATTTGTTCAAATCCGTCCAGGCAGGCATTATTGCCCGGAAATATCACCATATGAGGCTCGCCGGTAAAGGTCAGGTATGCTTTGAGGTTCAGGCGGGTCTTTTGGGAAAAGGGTTCCAAATCGTGGGCTCGAAATGAAATGGCAAGGGGGTCGATAATTTGAATATCCTGATTATAAAACACAGGTGGGCTATGGATGAACAGATTGTCCGGAATCCTTGCCGGGTGTCCAAGATTTACCCAGCCCGCTTTTTGTGCTGATTCCGTTCCAAGGATTCTTGTTTTAGGGGTGGGCGTGGGAATTTGTGTTACGATCCTGGCCGATTCAATGCCGTAACGTTGGGAAAGATAATGGGCAATACACATCAGGCCGTTCCCGCAGGAAAAGGCCTCGGTTCCGTCGGGTTCAAACATTCTGAAAATAAAATCTGCATCTTCTGCTTCAGGGGCTTTGGGCCAGTAACCATGTTCCTGGTTTATTTCGTGGAAGGCTTTGGGATTGCAATGTTGAACCACTAAAAAATTGTCTGCTCCTACTCCAAAATTTATATTTGTGGCCAGGTTGGCAAATCTTATCTTTTCCTGCTCACGGAGCAGTTGTTTTTGGGTTTCATCAACCAGCACAAAATTATTGCCGTTCAAGGTATATTTAACAAAAGGAATTTTTCGTTTCATCACTTATCCTGTTTGAAATATTATAAACCTATACATGCACCCGTCCACAAAGGGTGCAAAAGCAATCTAAAAGCAAATTTTTAGTAAATTTAGACTATTATGGAAAAGAACGGCGGTAATGTCAAGACAGGGTCTTTACCCAAATCCACAACGGCAGGGAGACTGCCATCGGTATATAGAGATTGATTTACCCTTCAGGGGGTGTTAAAAAACTATATGTAGCAAATATAAATTGAATTGAGATATGTCAACCATTCCGGTTTTTATAACGTGATTTGAAATTGCGCCTGAACCGGATGATTTTTTTTGGGGTTGCGATACTGTCAATAACTGGGAGCGGCAATGTTTTCCTCGCTTAGAATAAAAATCATTACCTTGATTGTTTTGATTATGGCGATTACGGCCGGGGGAGTCATTTTCTACACAAACAGCTATGTTGGCCGTGCCATAATGAAATCCGAGGAAGATTCTGCGCACAACGTTCTCCAATTAATCAGCCTGAACATCCAGGGGGGATACAACCGGCTGATAAACGATAAGATTGAAATATTTTCAAGGCTGAACGGGGAAATCCGTGATGTTAACGGTGCCTGCATGTCTATCATCAATGAATATGTCCGCCTGAGCGAATCCGGCATGCTTACCCGGGAGGATGCCAAGAATAGGGCGCTGCAGTGGCTGAATTCTGTGACTTTTGATAAGGGGGAGGTCTTTGTTTTTGGCGAAGACAGCACGATTATCAGCCATCCCGATCCCCAATCCATAGGAATCTCCATCGGCGACTTCAAGGACATCAAGGGCCGGCTTCTTGGAAAAACCATGCGGTATGATGCGTTGGA
>PIVQ01000717.1 GCA_003354055.1 Desulfobacteraceae bacterium
GAAGAGACCCAGACCCAGGTATCCCTCTATGACCGCAAGATGGGTTCTGTACTCAAAAGTGTGGCCAACGATACAAGTTCGCCTGTGGGCAAAAACATTCTGGCCATTAAAACCGAACTAGACAAGGTCAACCCCACAATGGTGGCCCGGACCGAAATGCCGCTGCCCAAGAAGATGATGGGACTGTTCACCCGGACGGTCAACCGTCTTCCCAAAGGGGATGAGATCCTTAAAATAATTGCCGAACGCAGGGAAACGGTCAACTCCACCATTGACGGCATCCGGAATCATCTACGCACCGATGCCGACCAGGTGGCCTTTGACGCGTCAGAACTCTCCCTGATCTGTGATTCCCTCAAAGAAATCCAGCCAAAGCTTCAGGAAAGAATCTATCTGGGCCAGATCATCTGGGAAAAGCTCATGGCCCATATTGAGACGGTTGAAGATCCCAGAATCAAAGAGGCACTGACCACCCTGACTTCAGACCTGGCCATGGCCGTGGTGGATCTGCAGACCATTGACAACTCAAATCTCCAGACCCGGTTCGGCGGGGAAATGATGGTAAGAAACTCCCACCTGGTCCAGCGTCTTGTGCAGAGAACCGACATGATTCTGTCAACAGCCGTTAAAAACGCACTGGCTGTCAGGGTGGCTGCAGAACAGCAGATGGAAACCCTTAAGAATCTGGATATGGTCCAGAATGCAGCAGCGCAAACCATGAAGGATACGGCCAAAGTGATTGGTGATGCAGCGGTCAAAGGCGCCAAAATGAGCCAGAGCATGACCGTTAACATCCAGGCCTTAGAAGAGGCATGCAACACCTATGAACAGGCCTTTGAAACCTATGCCCTGATTTCCAAGGAAACCATCAGCATCGCCTCCCAGAGCTCCAATGCCCTAGGAGTGATGAACGACCGGTTCCGGGCCAGAACCGATGCCCTGACTGCCCGTCGCCAGGACTAATGCCAACAAAAGAGAGGAATAATGATTAATACAGCCGATAAAAAATCCTTTGACCAGCGTTTCTTCCTGATCCGCACCCTGGATCAGAAACGCCTGGTTTCTGAAGAGGAACAGACTGAGCTGACAATCATGGATGCGAAAGAGGGCAGTTTTTTCACCTGCTTTGGCGACACCTACTATGTTAAGGAAAAAAACCAGTATCAGGAAATGTCCGAAGACTTTTCCACCCCTCAGGACTTTACCGTCACCGAGCTGACCTGCATGTGCCTTGAAACAGGACACACCGGCCATTTTGAATGGGAGTACGATGATGAACTGGAAATCTCCATCACACTGAATCAGACCAACTTCAAACGGATCACCGACGAAGAAGGGCAGTCCGTGGATGGGGATGATCTGGATCAGATAGTGGCGGATGAAGACACCATTGTCTATGCCGGGGAAAAATTTCTTTTTGAAGATGACTGGGCAGCGGTATACAAGCGGGGTGACAAGGAAGAACAGGTGTACATGTATGAATTTGAAAATGAGTCCGGCACCCTGGCCATTACCATTGAATATTGGACAGGATCCGGCAAAGACGATTATCGGATCCATATTTCCAAGCCGATTGTTCCTGGAGAAATCACCATCATGAGCAAAGGAGCGCCCCGGGATGAAAATAAAAAAAAGAGCGAAAGCAAAACGAATGAATAGTAACGGGATATCCCACTGGATGTCCCGCCGGTTTTCTCGCCGGATGTCCTGCCCTGACCCCATGAAGCCGGCGCAGATCATTGCGATCCTGGTCATTATGGGACTGGCCGTTGCCGGACTGTCCGGATGCGGTGGCGGACTGCCCGATGCCATCAAGGATGATGCAAAAGCCGTTGTGGACAACCTGGAAAAGACCGGCAAGCATATTAAGGATCAGCAATCCAAGTTTAAAAGCCTGGCCTCATCCGACAGTTTTAAGCCCATGGCTGCCTATGCCAAAAAAGAAAACTGGTCCCAGACTTTTGACCAGGCCCAGGCCACCCTGTCCAGGGGACAAGGGGTATACGATACCGAACTTAAGCCTCTCTTAAAAGAAAACAATCCGGATAAGGCCGTTGCGGTCAGGGTACAGATCAACCGGATCAACAAGGTCATCCAGGAGGCCAGGCAACAGGCACAGGAACCTTTTGAACGCATGGGCAGGATCCGGGCGGCCATGAAGGATACCCGGAAAATCTACACCCGGACAGGCACCAGTGCCAAAAAGATACTTGATAGGATCCAGACCCTTGAGGCAGGGCCTGTGGCGGAAGCTCTGGAAAAATTTGCCGATTCGGCATCTAAGATCAATGCCAGGGTAGCCCCCCTGGCAAAAATGAGTCAAAACACCACCTCCAATCTTGCTGTTGTGAAAAAAGAATACAAAGTCCACAAAGAATCCGGCAAAGCTGACTATGCGGCCTTTATTACCGCGGCAGACACCGTTGCCGGGGATCAGAAAACCCTTGCGACAGAAGGTCCCGAACTGGAAAAGGATATTGGTCTTCTCTACCAGAGTTATACCAAGGTGCTCCAAGACATGAAGATCGATTATTTTGTCACGGTAAAACGAGAATCCTGGGATGACCGGAGCGATTATTATAATCCGGGATTTGCCACCTTTACCCGAAATGTCACCCCGGCCACCTACCAGGCCCTTGTGGAAAATGAACTGGAAAGCATTGGCGACCTCACGCCGAGTTTCGGACGGGTCTCCTTTAAAAACAATATAGGCAACACCTGGCAGGCCCTTTCCATTAATCCCACGGACAACTGGCCCAACCGGAGCCACAATGCCGCCTCCTTCTGGATCGAAAACACAAATGAAGCTTACTATCACAAGTACCTTCAGGAGAATAACGGGGAAACCAAGGAAACAGACTGGATAAAGGTAAACCCCTCATTTTACGATCAAAACGTCAACAACCTGGGTATGGCCATTTTATCAAAACCCTACGGTGTGTTTGAACCCGATCCTCAGGCAGCCCCGCCCGGTATGGCCTATGTAGGCAATCCCGAATACGGGGAATGGAAAAAAGATGAGAAAGGAGAAAGCTTCTGGGGCTGGTACGGACGGTATGCTTTCTTTTCCAATCTCTTCTTTTTTCCGCCTTCCTATTATCGCTATGGGGCCTGGAACAGATGGAACACAGGGTACAGGTATAAAAAACCCTATTACGGCAAGACAAAAACCGGGGCCTACACATACGGCACCCGGGGAAGCAAGATTAAACAGTCACCACGTTACCAGAATTCCACCTTTGCTAAAACAGGGGGATTCAAATCCGGGGCGGCATCTGTGCGGGGCGGCAGTTCATCACTTCGGGGCGGCGGTCCCAAGGGAAAAGGGAAATAACATCCAAGGAGATCTATAATGAATATCATTTCAATTCTTACATCCTTAAGTCAGGGATTTTGCTTTGCCCTGGTCGGCGTTTTCTTTATCTTTCTGGCCAAACGGCTGGATGACTGGCGGACCCGGGATTTCGATGACGACCGTCATATTGACGACGGTAATGTGGCCGTCGGGCTTCGCCGTGCAGGCCTATATCTGGGTATTGCCATTGCCATGGCAGGGGCCATGTCCGGTTCCTCTTCAGGGTTCTGGCTCGATCTGATCCTGCTTGCGGTGGACGGTCTTATCATTGTCGGCTTTCTCTTTTCCTCCAGGTTTATCAATGATTTGATCATGATGGGCCATATGGACAATGATGCGGAATG
>PIVQ01000094.1 GCA_003354055.1 Desulfobacteraceae bacterium
GATCAGGGCGGCCTCGCCCAGGACCTTGGAAGCCAGAAGATTGCCCTGTCCGCCGACAGCTACGATTATAAGTCTGGTTGTTTCCATATTATAATTTCCTTCGCTATTTATTTTTTCAAAGGCCTGATGGCATTGTCAGGACAAATCTGGGCGCAGAGCGCACAGCCCACACAGGTATCGGCATCAATTTTCACTCTGCCCTCTTCAATAAAAAAGGAGGGGCAGGCAATGCCGTTGATACATTCCTTATGGTCCGTACATTTACTGGTCACCTCAAAGGGTCTGGCCTTTTTCAGCTTAATACTCCTGGCAAACAGGATACAGGGTTCCTTGGAAATGACGACAGATACCCCTTTGAATTCAAGGGCCTCTTTGATGATATCAATGCTCTTTTTCACCTTAAAGGGTTTGATGACGGAGATATGCTCCACGCCAAGGGCACGAACCAGCTCTTCAATATTCACCCTGCCGTAACCGGAAAGGCCGAGACGCTCCATATCCACGCCCGGATGGGGCTGGTGGCCGGTCATGGCCGTGATATCGTTTTCCAGAATCATCAGAGTAAAATTATGCTTATTGAATACCGCATTGATAAGGCCTGTGATACCTGAATGAAAAAAGGTGGAATCTCCGATAAAGGAAATCACTTTCTGATCCGTGGCCTGGCCGAATCCGCAGGCGGTGCTGACGGAAGATCCCATACAGATAACAAAGTCGCCGGTGCTTAAAGGCGGCATGAACCCCAGGGTAGAACAGCCGATATCGTTGGGGCAGATGATGTCCATGCCCTTGGCAGCTTTCTGAACCGCATAAAAAGTGGCCCTGTGGGAACAACCGGAACAAAGGTTTGGCGGCCGGTTGGCAATTTCCGGGACATCAGTGACATCCAGTTTGGGGGCCGGCGTATAATCGAGGCCGAAACAGGCAGCCATTTTTTCCCTGACCATGGCCGGGTCGTACTCGGACAACCTGGAAAACAGATCGGCAGATTTGCCCCGGATGGGGATGACAATACCCTCTTCCTGGGCAAAGGATTTGACCGCCTCTTCCATGAACGGTTCTCCTTCCTCAATGATCAGGACCTTTTCGCAATTCTTGAGGAAATCCTTGATCAAGGCCGCCGGCATGGGATTGGTAAATCCCAGTCTCAGAATCCGGGTTCTATCTTCGATCCCTAAGTCTTTAACCGCATCTTCCGCATAGTGGAAGCTGACACCATTTGTGATGATGCCTAAAGGACCATTACCCTGGACAAAGTTGAGTCCGGAGGTTTCAGCCACAGCCTGAGCCTTGTCCAGTTTCTCGAGAAGTTTAACGTGCAACCCTCTTGACACGACAGGCACGGTAACGCAACGCATGGGATCTCTTTCAAATCTTCCCTTGGTTATCCGTTCCTTCATTTCCCCGAAGGTTACAAAGGCATTTGAGTGGTTGATCCGGGTGGTGGTACGAAGCAATACAGGCTGCTTCAAGGTTTCTGACAGTTCAAAGGCCTCTTTTATCATATCCTTGGCTTCAGCCACTGAAGAGGGTTCCATCATGGGCAGTCCGCCGAACTTGGCATAGTAGCGGTTGTCCTGCTCATTCTGGCTGGAAAACATGGCCGGGTCATCAGCCGTAAGAATGACCATACCTGCGGTAACCCCGACATAGGACAGGGTCATTAAAGGATCAGCCGCCACGTTCAATCCCACATGCTTCATCATGCAAAAGGTCCGTAATCCTGAGTTGGCTGCGGCAGCGGCAACTTCCAGGGCAACCTTTTCATTGGTGCTGTATTCAAAATAGAGATCCGATTCCTGGGACATCTGGAACAGATTCAGGGATATTTCAGATGAGGGGGTTCCGGGGTAGGTGGTGGCAAAGGCCACACCAGCTTCAATGGCACCCCGTGCAATGGCTTCGTTGCCCAGAAGCATGATTTTCTCGCCCGGGCTGTCCTTTAACAGTTTATGCATGCGCACTCCTTTTGGGTTTACTGCATTTTGTCATGACACGGCAGTTTTGTTATTTGCATGGCCTTTCGGCAACTTCACTATTTAATCAGCTTGATCCCTCAAGCGACCTGGCGCTTTCAGGCAGCCTGTTCTTTAGGCGGCCTGTTCTTTAGGCGGCCTGTTCTTTAGGCGTATAATTTCTCAGCATGGGCAAGGGATGAGGCATAGCCCTTGAACCCATCGGTCTCCTCACAGGAGTTGATGGTACTTGCGGCAAAAAAACCTTCAACCATGGTTTTGTCTCCGAGGCGGATCAATCCCATGAACAGAACCGGAACAATACCGATGCCGGCCTTTCCTGTTTCCACACTGAAATCCAGGGGCGCCTCTGTCTGATACACGGCAAAAAGATTGTTCTGAACCGGCATGAGCTGCACGATTTCAGGGTGGTCGTGATGATGGTGATGATCATGACTATGGTTACACATTATCCTTGGCCTTTCTTTTCTTTAGGGTTTGGACTGACACCAGAAGTTGCCCGGCTTCAGCAAATCAGCATACAACTTAGGTATGCCGGCTGCCTTCATCAGCCGTATGGTTCTTAAGGTATCATAGGGAACAGCCCTTGATTCAACAACACGCTTGCCTGAATCCCAGACCACATATGTAGCTTCATTGTGGCTGTCTCGTGGCTGTCCAACGCTACCGGCATTTATAATATATTTACATGCTTTTGCAAGAGAAACTCTTGTTTTCCAGAATTTTTTACGGACGACCCCCTCTGAACCCGACTCATACACCGCAAGATCATGGGTATGCCCCACAAAGGAAACCTGCTCAGGATTGGCATCCAGTATATGGCCCAGGCGGGTAAGGGATTGTTTGGATACGTATTGGGAAATCACATCCGGCGGCACACCGTGGACAAATCTGCCGTTGTTGCAAAGTAAGAAGGTGGCAAACCCTGATATCATCTTCATTGACTTCATGGAGAGCAGGGCTTTGTTTATTTTCAACGCCTTTGCCGCCTTCGGGTTAAATCCGCGACACACGCCGGTGCTTAACAGGGCCTGTTCATGATTGCCCATCACCGATGTGATATTGCCCTGATCCAGCGTCCGGATAACTGCCTCGGGTTCAGGGCCGTACCCGATATTATCCCCCAGAGAAATAATCCGATCTACCCCCAGAGCCTTGATATCAGCCAACACAGCCTCAAGGCCTGCCATATTACTGTGGATATCTGAGAGAACGGCAATACGCATTTTACAAAATGGATCCTATTTCAGCTTCAGTAAACCTATACGCAGAGTTACAATGGTGACATTTTATTTCCAGAGGGAAAGGCCCGTTTTCACGGATATCGGACCGGTCCTCAGGAGACAGTCCTTTAAGGTATCCTTCCATACGTTCCCGTGTACACCGGCAGAAAAATTCCACTCTGGAGTTGTCCAAAAATCTGGGATTCAGGTCTGCAAAAGACTGATCAATGACAGACTCCGGAGCTACTCCCCCGGCAAAAGATTCACCTAATGAATCAATACCCTGGATCAGTTTTTCAGCCTCAGCCACCTTTTCAGGCGCCACACCTGGAAGGGCCTGGAGAAAAATCCCGCCAGCCCCTTTAACATTTTCGTTTTCATCAAAGAAAATGCTGAGTTTGAAACCCGTAGGAATCTGCTCGGATTTTAAAAAATACTCCGCCAGATCCTCGGCAATGCTGCCGTGTGCCAAAGCGATCTGCCCGGCATAGGGCATATTTGCATCTTCCAGGTATTTGGTCACAGACAAAAAACCGGCCCCGTAAAGGGTGGACAACCGTTTAATCTGTTTGCCATCCTCAATCTGAATGGGATTTGCCTTTAAAAATCCACGGACCTCACCAAATACATTGGCTTCCACATCAAATCCCTGAATCGGGCCTGAGCACTGGACATTCATACTGGCCCGATCCTTGCCCTTGAGTCCGGAACAGATCAGCGCAGACGCAATATAGGCCTGACCGAGTATAAGAGTTTCCAAAGGTCCTAATTCATGGTTGGCACGCATTTCATTCACCATACGGGTGGAATGCACAACAGCCCCTTTAATCTGATCGTCCGCCATCATGAACCGGTAGAGCCGGTCTTTGGCAGCGGCTTTGAACTGGGCTTTTATATCGTGGTTAAAAATATCTTTTTTGATCATTTTATTTTACTTTATTTTCATTTTTTAAAACAATATCGGGTTCTATTCAGGTATAGGATATTATAATAGCTTCTGGACAAATGTAAACATCTGCAAGCAGCAATCGCCATATTAGGGACCCGTGGTGACACGGATTTAAATAATCGTCCTAATATTTTGCGCCGGATACAAACGCAAGTCTTTACCCCAGCGCCTGATCTTCACGGTCAAGGGTCTTGTATTGGACCGCCTCCAGAATATGAGACCTGCGTACCTGCTCTTCCCCTTCCAGGTCTGCAATAGTTCTGGCAACCTTTAATATGCTGGTATAGGCCCTGGCTGACAGTTTCAGGGTTTCCATAGCCAGCTCAAGGGTTTTCCCGGCATCATTGTCCAGAATACAATAGGCCTTGATCAAATCGGGGCCCATCTCTGCGTTGGAAAGGCAGGAAACGTTTTCATACCGGTTCTGCTGAACCATTCTTGCGGAACTCACCCTGGCCCGAATCTGTTCAGAACTTTCTTCTACGGCATCGCCTGAAAGATCTTCATATTTGACCTGGGGCACTTCTACCTGAATATCCATCCGATCCATGAGGGGGCCGGATATTTTTGACCGGTACTGCCGAATCCTTGCCAGGGTACAGGTGCATTCTCTTGCCGGATTATTCAGATTGCCGCAGGGACAGGGGTTCATGGCTCCCACCAGCATAAACCGACACGGATAGGTGGCTTTGCTCCCGGCCCGCGCCAGGGTAATTTGTCCCTCTTCCAGGGGCTGGCGGAGCACTTCCAGTACATTCCGTTTAAATTCCGGAAGTTCATCTAAAAACAGCACACCGTGATGGGCCAGACTGATCTCTCCGGGCATGGGTCGGGGACCGCCGCCCACAAGACCTGCATCTGAAATGGAGTGATGGGGAGACCTAAATGGTCTCTTACCCAGGATGTGGTTGGAATCAAGGGTTTTACCCACAATGGAGTACAGCCGGGCAATATCCATGGCTTCTTCAAAGTTAGGCTGCGGCAGAATGCCGGGCAATCTTTTGGCCATCATACTTTTTCCGCTGCCGGGAGGGCCGTTCATCAGGATATGATGAAATCCTGCGGCAGCTATTTCCAGGGCTCTCTTTACATGGGGCTGGCCCCGGACCTGGGAAAAATCCAGATCATCTAAAGCCGTGGTCTTGGATTTAAGGAATTCCGGGTCTATTATTCTGGGAGAGATGTCCGCATTCCCGGAAAAAAAATCAACCGCCTGGGAGAGGTGCCCCAGGGCCAGGACATCAATGTCCGGAACCAGTGCTGCCTCATCCCCGTTTTCTTCGGGCAGAATAATTCCCTTGCAGCCGGCGTCCCTTGCGGCAAGGGCAAAGGGCAATGCAGCCTTGACCGGTTTGAGTTTTCCGTCCAGAGAGAGTTCGCCTGCAACCAGCCAGGGTGAGGCGGCATCCTGAGGGAAAAGCCCTGAAGCACAGAGAATTCCTAAAGCCACAGGGAGATCCAGGCCGGTCCCCTCTTTTTTAATATCTGCAGGGGCCAGGTTCACCACCACACGATCCATGGGAAATGTATACCCGGCATTCTGGATGGCAGATCTCACCCGCTCCTTGCTTTCACGCACCGCTGTCTCCGGCAAACCCACAATGTTAAATACGGGCAGGCCAAAGGAAATATCCACCTCCACGTCCAGGACAATGGCATCAATTCCCTGAGCCGCACAAGAATACATTTTTGAAATCATGTTCCACCTATGGGGTAATTTATCTTTAACGAAATTTAATTGACCTGCTATTGAGCATCAAATTGATATATACAGCAATTGCCGAAACATTCTTTTTCAATATCGAAAACAATAACTTGAATAATTCCGATGCCATCCTAAAAAAAGTTAATGGCAAATGCTGTTTAGTTTTTTCTACCAGAAAACCGTTATGAACCAAAGATTTTTCTCATTTGTTTTGCTTTGTATATAAAAATCAGATATATATAGCTCATTTTTTGAATACTCCTTTGTGAAACACAATTTTTTTATATGAATAAATTTTATTATCAACGAACCATAGCAAGAAATGTGGCCCTTTCCGGAACAGGGGTGCACTCCGGTAAAAAGACCAACCTCACCATCCGCCCGGCCCGGGAAAACCACGGTATCAAATTCAGGCGAGTGGACCTTCCCGGCACCCAGGATATTGGGGCTCTGTTTAAAATGGTAGTCGACACCAGCCTGGCAACGGTACTGGGGACCAACGGCGCCATTGTTTCCACAATTGAACATCTCATGGCCAGTTTTGCAGGGCTTGGCATTGACAATGCCCTGGTGGAAATGGATGACTATGAAATGCCCATCATGGACGGTTCTGCCGTGGAATTTGCCAGTGCCCTTACGGCAGCCGGTGTGGAGGAACAAGCTCTGCCCAAGCATTTTATCATTGTAAGAAAACCCATTGAAGTCAAGGACGGAGATAAATTTGTCAGGGTTCTGCCTGAACCCTGTTTCAAAATTTCATGTTCCATTGATTTTGCCCACCCCCTGATCGGTGTTCAAAAGCTGACCTATGACCGGGCTAAAAACAATTTTCAACAGGAAATCAGCCGCGCAAGGACGTTTGGCTTTATAAAAGACCTTGAGCTTTTAAAAAAATTCGGCCTGGGAAAAGGCGGAAGCCTTGACAATGCCATTGTTATCGATAATGATAAAATTCTGAATGAGGGGGGATTAAGGTATCCTGATGAGTTTGTCCGGCACAAACTTCTGGACAGTCTGGGTGACTTCTCCCTTCTGGGCATGCCCATCCAGGGTCATATAATCACCCATAAATCCGGGCACACCCTGAACCATTTGTTTATTAAAAGATTTCTTGATGAAAAAGATGCCTGGGAAACCGGACCGGCAAAAATCTAAGCTGAAACTGGGGACAATGAAACCAAAGGGTGCTTTTAAAACATACTACGCAATTCTTATTCTCATCATCTTTTTTAATCTGCTGGTGCCGACCCATATTTTTGCAGACACAAACGCTGTATTAGCCAATATCAAACTGGCCAACACCCGGGATGATCTGCTCACCTATTTTGAGGTGAAAAATGCATTCAAGGAGAAAACCGCTCAGGCGGTTAAGAACGGAATTCCGACAACCTTTTCCTTTTATGTATCCCTGTACAAAACCACCAGCAACCTCTTTGATAAAAAAATTGCCGACATCCAGATCAAGTCCACGGTAAAGTATAATTCGTTAACTAAAGAGTATACGATCTCCCGGCCCTGGAAGGAAGAAAAACCTGCCATGACCAAATCCTTTGAAGAGGCGCAGGCATGGATGGCAGAAGTGGATAACCTAGAAGTAATCCCTCTGGACCAACTGGTAAAAGGAGATAAATACCAAATCCGGATCAAAGCGGAATTGGAAAAGGTTACCCTGCCCCTCTCCCTTCACTACATCTTCTTTTTTGTCTCTTTTTGGAATTTTGAAACAGACTGGTATGTGATTAATTTCACCTATTAACGTATAACGACTTAGTTTAACTACCCCAAAAGTCTCACACCATGACAGACGACATTGACCAAATCGGACTGGAAAAGTCCAAACGTAAAAAGGAAGGAATCCTTATCCTGGTTATCCTGGCTCTTGTCGGCGGGCTGACGGTTGTTGAAACACGGATTACCCCTTTTGGAACGGACTTCCCACTATCATCCACGGTATTGATGTTTATCCTCATCAATATCAATCTATTGCTGCTGCTTACACTGCTGCTTTTAGTATTCCGCAACTTGGCCAAGCTCTACTATGAAAAAAAGAACAATATTCTGGGATCCAAGATCAAAACCCGGCTGACCGTTGCCTTTATCGTTCTGGCCCTGTTGCCCACCACCGTGCTGTTCTTTTTTTCCATCCAGTTTATCTCCACCTCCATTGCCTTCTGGTTCAATGCGCCCGTGGAAAAAACCCTGGACTCATCCCTGGCTGTGGGTCAGAAACTCTATGACTATATTGAAGAAAAAAATGCATTCTTTGCAAAGCGCGGCGCCTTTCAAATAGACTCCAGGGCCTTGCTGAAGTCTGAAAACCAGGAAAAATTGACCCGGTATACCCAGGTGATCCAACGGGCGTTCAACCGTCATGCCGTGGAGGTCTACACTCCGGATGCGAAAAGGGTCAGCCTCTCTTTGGCAAGCGAATTGGAAGCCTTGTATTTCGGTCTTTTAACCACAACGGATCTGACCCGCATCACCGGAGATAAAACCAGTCATACCGTTTACCAGACCATGGAAGCAGGGGAGTTTTTAAGAACCGTATCCACGGTTCCATTTGGCACCTCCCCCAAAAATGCAAGGGGATTCATTGTAATCACCACCCTGGTCTCTCCCGAGCTTTCCGAGAACCTGAAATCCATTCTCAAAGGGGTGGAAGAGTACCAGCAGCTCAAACTGACCAAAAAACCGGCCCAGATTTCCTATTATATTGCCCTGACCATTGTGGCCCTGCTGGTGGTATTCTGCGCCATCTGGTTCGGGTTCCAGATGGCCAAGTCCATTACTGTTCCAATTATGAAATTTGCCGAAGGCACCCAGCGCATCACAGACGGAGATCTTGATTACCAGATTGATTTTGAGACCGATGATGAGATCGGTACCCTGATAAAAAGCTTTAATTCGATGACCAAACAGCTGGCTGCCGGCCGGGAACAGATTGCCCTGTCCGGTGAGATGCTCAAACAGCAGAATGCTGAGCTGGAAAAAAGCCGCCAGTATATTGAAATTGTATTAAAAAACATCTCGGCCGGCGTGGTATCCATTGACAATGAGGGTAGGATTACAACGATAAACAAATCGGCAGAATCCATGCTGGATGTTAACGGCGCCGACATTCTGGATAAAAATTTTCGGCAAATCCTGCGGGGTGAATATCTTCCGATGGCGGAAAAGATTTATGACCAGGCAGCCCAGGGTGCCCAGCATATTGAAGTCCCCATATCCGCATCCGTATCTGGCACCCCAAAACATTTTTCCCTCCATTATTCCACCCTTAAGGATGATACAAACCGGAATCTGGGTGCGGTGCTTGTGTTTGACGATGTGACCGAACTGGAAAAGGCCCAGCGCATGGTGGCCTGGCGGGAGGTGGCCCGGAGAATCGCCCATGAGGTAAAGAACCCGCTCACTCCCATTAAACTCTCTGCCCAGCGGCTTAAACGTAAATACGGAAAAGAGATCAACGATGATATTTTCACCGGTTGTGCAGATACCATTGTGGAGCATGTGGATCTGATCCGGAACCTGGTTAACCAGTTTTCCACCTTTGCCAAATTCCCGGACACTAATTTTTCTCCGGCCCGCATTGACAATATCATACTTGAAACCGTTGCCCTGTACAGAGAGGGCCTGGAACGGGTGGATTTCCAGACCAGTTTCAGTGACAACATCCCCACTTTAAAACTGGATCACCAGCATATGAAGCAGGCCTTTATCAACCTTGTCGACAATGCCGTCTATGCCATGAACAATGACGGCACCATAGTGATTGACCTGTCCTATGATGCAATCTTGAAGATTGTCCGTATTGAAATTGCAGATACAGGCAAGGGGATAACCGACAAGGAAAAAACAAAATTATTCGAACCCTATTTTTCAACCAAAAAATCAGGTATGGGACTAGGACTTGCCATTGTAAACTCCATTATATCAAACCACAAGGGTGTCATCAGGGTTCAGGACAACCAGCCCCACGGGGCCAAATTCATCGTTGAACTGCCTGCATGATGTACCTTATACTACCGCCCGAGAACTACATTTTAATGAAAGGATATGACTTATGTACCCGTCTGTTTTAATCGTTGATGACGAAGCCACCATCATTGACTCCCTTGAAGGAATTCTGTCCGATGACGGATTTGAGGTCATCCATGCCTATAACGGATACGAAGCCTTGAAAAAAATTGACACCCACTCTCCTGATATTGTGCTGTTGGATATCTGGATGCCGGGTATGGACGGCATCGACACCTTAAAGGAGATAAAAAAGACAAATCCCCATCTCCCGGTTGTTATGATCACAGGCCACGGGTCAATTGAAGCTGCCGTGGATTCAACCAAATCAGGGGCCTTTGACTTCCTTGAAAAGCCACTGTCCATTGACAAAGTTATGGTCACCATCAACAATGCCCTGAACTTTCGAAAGCTGGAAGAAGAAAATATATATCTTAGAAAAAAAGCCATTGAAAAAAACTCCATCACCGGTGCCAGTCCTGCAGTTCAAAAGTTATACGGAGAAGTCATGGCAGCTGCGCCGTCAGACGCATCCATTCTAATTTCCGGAGAAAACGGCACGGGCAAGGAAATGGTGGCAAGGACCATTCACCAGTTCAGTTCCCGCCCCGAAGGTCCGTTTATTATTATCAACTGTGCTGCCATCCCCGAAGAGCACCTGGAATCAGAACTCTTCGGCCATGAGAAAGGAGCATTTGACCAGGCCACCTCAAAAAATAAAGGCAAATTTGAACTGGCATCCGGGGGCACCCTGTTTCTGGACGAGATCGGGGATATGAACATCAAAACCCAGGCAAAAATGCTAAGAGCATTGGAATCCAAGACTTTCCAGCGTATCGGCAGTTCAAGAACCCTTGAGATGGATGTACGGCTGATCACCTCATCCAACAAGGAACTTGCATCGGAAATCCAAAAGGGCAATTTCCGCGAGGATCTGTTTTTCCGACTCAATGTCATTCCCATCCACGTTCCGCCCTTACGGGAACGCAAAGCAGATATCCCCATGCTGGTGGATACCTTTCTTACAAAATTATCCACTCAGTCTTCGGATCCTAAAAAAAATCTATCCAAGGAAGCCCTGGATCTTTTGGACCAATACCATTGGCAGGGCAATGTCAGAGAGTTGAAGAATCTAGTGGAACGGCTCTCCATTATGGTCAAAGGTGAGACAATCGAAAAAGATGATATTCCCCAGCCATACAATCCTGACTTTTCAAAAGAGACTCAACCGGAACGGCGCTGGCTCTTTGCCCTGGACAATCTGGAAGAGGCAAGAATTGCCTTTGAGCAGGAATTTCTCCGCCGCAGGGTGGAACATGCAGACGGGGATCTCAAAACTGTGGCCAAAAAAATCGGCACCACAGTGGCTTACATCAAAAAAAGAATTTCCTGAACCCTATGAGAATTATCAGCGGAGATTGCAGGGGCAGAAAACTTTCCCAGATCCAGGGCCGGGATATCCGGCCCACCTCGGACCGGGTCAGGGAGGCGTTGTTCAATATTGTCGGCCCGGCCATCCGGGGCCAACGGGTATTGGATCTTTTTGCCGGCACAGGGGCTTTCGGCCTGGAAGCCCTCAGCCGGGGTGCCAAAGCGGCCATGTTTGTTGAACTGGCACAAAACTCCTGCGATGTTATCCAAAAGAACATCGATTTGTGCCGGATGAAAACAAACGCCACCATTGTCCGCCATGATCTTGTAAACCACCCACTGCCCCCGTCTCTTGGCAGCTTTGATCTGATCTTCATTGATCCGCCTTATGAACAGGGCCATGTTGAAACCGTGCTCGGCAAAGAGGGATTTATGGATCTCTTAAATCCCGAAGGGCTGGTCATTGTTGAGCAATCTTTCAGGGAAACCCTTGTAAACCCTGTGAACAGGCTTGACATTTACCGTCAAAAAAAATACTCAAAGACATTTGTTTCCTTTTTGCGTGAATCTGCCTAATGGATAAAGCCCACTGGATAAAGGATGAGTATGACTGAGACTAAAGAGAGAATCGCGATCTACCCCGGCTCCTTCGACCCCCTGACAAACGGACATCTTGATGTACTACACCGCGCTCAGGAGATCTTTGACCGCGTAATTCTGGCTGTCCTGCACAACCCAGGTAAAAAATCCCTGTTTTCCCCTGAAGAACGGGTTGCCATGATAAAAGAAAGTATTAACGGAAATCCCCAGGTTGAAGTGGACACCTTTGACGGTCTTCTGGTGGAATATGCCCGGATGAAAGATGCAGTTGCCATAATACGAGGCATGCGGGCCATTTCAGATTTTGAAAGTGAATTCCAGATGGCCCTGATGAACCGGAAACTGAATAAAGATGTTCAATCGGTTTTTCTCATGACCGGGCTGCGCTGGATATTTACCTCATCTTCCATTATCAAGGAGGCTGCCCAGTTCGGGGGAGATATCTCGGACATGGTGCCTGAACCGGTAAAAATAAAACTCTTGGAAAAATTTCCGAAACTTAACTGCTGATATTTGAGGAGGACCTATGGCTATGGACCTGTGGCAGCTCCACATTTTCGTATCTGTGGTTGAGAAAAAAAGCTTTTCAAAGGCATCAGAGGCCATTAATCTGTCTCAACCCACAGTATCCACCCATATCAAAGAGTTGGAAGAACATTTCCAATGCCGGCTTCTGGACCGCCTTGGCAAAATAACAGAACCCACCCGGTCAGGTTGTATTCTTTATGACTATGCCAAACAACTGCTTGCCCTGCGGGATGAAACCCAGACTGCCATGCTGGATTTTCTCGGCAAAACCAAAGGAAACCTGATCATGGGCGGCAGTACCATACCTGCCGGTTATATTCTCCCAAGGATCATGGGTGCGTTTAAGCAGACCTATCCGGACGTTTCCATTTCCCTGTCTGCCGGAGATACCAGCCAGATTACCCGTTCGGTAAAAGACGGTAGCCTGGAACTGGGACTGGTGGGTGCCAGTACTGACGACCCGGCCATTATCCAGGAAAAACTGGTCCAAGATGAGATGAAGCTTATTGTCCCTGCAAATCACGAGTGGGCAGGCAAATCTTCCGTATCCTGTGATCAGCTGTTCAGCCAGTCGTTTATTGCAAGAGAAAGAGGCTCAGGGACCTGGCAGTCCATTCTCAACAGCATGGACGAGGCTGGATTTAATTCACAGGATCTTGTTCCCAATATGACCATGGGTAATTCCATTTCTGTAATCCAGGGAATTGCCCATGGTGTGGGCATCTCCATTCTTTCCACCATGGCCGTGGCAGAGGAACTCCGTACTAAACGATTGTTTGCTCTGTCTGTGGAAGGACTGGACCTGACCAGGTACTTTTACCTGACCCTGTCAAAAAAACGGAGTCAATCCCCTATCTGCCAAAAATTTATCGATTTTGCCAAAAAAAACATTTGAGCTAAGGATCGGCTCCAAAATTACTTGATCTTTTGTTTTCAAAATACCCAGTTGGGGTCTTTTATAAAAATACCCGTTTAAGGGGTTTTGGAAACAATTTTCTGCCCTTCAGGGTATTTAGATCAAGTTTTTTTGTAACGATTCCTAAGTTAGTCCAGCGGTTCCACATCAGACACCGATCTGTCGATTTTTTAACACAGGTTTTGGATCTATTAAATGCCTCTTTAGCCAATCTTTGGGTGCATGCCCTTCCACTGCCAATGACAGCAGTTCGGAAAAATGAAACACGGGAATCCGGTTTTCCTTGGCGCACCGGATTTCCAGGTTCAAATGACACATGGCACAGGCGGTGACGATGCACTCCGCTCCCGCGTTGATGGCAGAGCTCATTATCCCGTTGACCAGTTTCCCTGCAATTTCAGGGCGACTCACAGATAAAAAAGTGCCGCAGCATCTTGAATAAAAGGGCCATTGAAGCGACTCCCCTCCCAGTGCCCCCATTGTTCTTTCAATGAGGCCGAAAAAGCTCTTTTCCTTTTTCATGCTTGGCGGTCTTGCCAGCATACATCCGTAATACGGAGCGATTTTCAAGCCGTTGAGCCGGTGACTTAATCCTCTGAACGCCCCAGATTCATCCATCTGTACCAGGAGTTCAAAAAAATGGAGCAATTCAAGATCCGGGTTAAACGCACGGCCGAACAGGTCCTCGTAGATTTTCCGCTTTTCAGGCTCCCTGTCCAATTCCATTTTTGCCTGTTTCAACCGCAGAAAACATCCGGGGCAGGCAATTAACAAAGGCTTTCCTTTCGGGGCAAGAAAAAGATTTCTGGCGGCAAGGGACAGTGCCAGATCGGAATTGATGCTGTGGGTGGAGGAAGATCCGCAGCAGTTCCAGTCCTCTAATTCCGTGAGCCGAATATCAAACCGGGTCAGGAACCGATTTAAAGAGGCGTTATTTTCCTTGGCCGTGGTGGCAAGGGAGCATCCCGGGAAGTAGCTGAGTTCCATAGTATTAATATTCATATTGCCTCCCCGGGTAAATTAAACAATGACTTGATCGCCTTTTTATCCTTCACCTTTGAGGGAAGCAGATCCAGTTTTCGCTTCGACAGCATCTTCATACCCAGATCAATGTCTGAAAACAATTGCCTTTCAGAAAGTTTATACCGCATCATGATCTCAAGTTTATGGGTACGCCCATACCGGCCGATGGAATTCACCACAGCATTGTGAAAGGTTAAGATTCCGGGTTCTGCAATTTTCACCTCTTCCTTGATAGCGACCTGACGGAGGGCATCCATCACCCCTGCAATATCAACGGCATTGGGGCACTCCATGGAACAGGTGTTGCACCCGACACAGAGCCAGATGGTGGATGTTTTCAATACCTTTTCTTTTAAACCGAACTGAACCATCCGCAACACGACATTGGGCATCACATCCATATCCCGAGAAAGGGGGCAGCCGCCGCTGCACGCCATACAATGCCAGCAGCGGCTCAGATTCGCCCGACTCATCGTTTCGATCCGGTTCAAAAATCCTTGATCGGGTCGTTCAAGCTTAATACGTTCCATATCTCCCCGTAACCAATTTTACACGAGTTTAAATTTTTATCCGGCATAATTATGAACTTTTACCGGCCATACCTGATCAGGCTAAAGGATTCATGATCTTTTTTCATTGATATAGATCAAGAAAGAGACTTCAGAAAGGAGAGACATCTTTAGAGAAACAAATGAAGGACAGGGACAAAGAGGGGGATACGTCCTCTTTGTCCCCTGGAAATCAATTTTTAGGAATCGTTACAAAAGAACTTGATCTAAATACCCTGAAGGGCAGAAACTTGTTTCCAAAACCCCTTAAAAGACTGGGTATTTTGAAAACAAAAGATCAAGTAATTTTGGAGCCGATCCTTAGATCAGTCTGCCACAAAGAGATTCAATGCATCTATATATTCAGGGTCTTCTTCTTCAATGATGCGGACAAGTTCCTTGTGCATCCGCTTTTTAAGCTCCTGGAAAATCCCCCGTTTCTTGGCAAAGGAACCTGCAAAGGCCAATGCATCTTCCATCATCGCCTCCTGGTTTTCGCAGGCTTTGACAATAACGTTTGAAGCCTCAAGTTCATCAGCTGTGACCCTTCCACCGGACAACAGCATCTGGTTAAACCGGTATTCTGGAATGGCCTTGCGGACAAAGCCGATCATGCCGGGCAAAAAGGGAATGCTCACATCCACCTCGGGAAAACAGAAAAAACCCCTATCCTTTTTCATGAACCGAAAATCACAGGCACAGGAAAGAATGGCACCGTTACCAAAGGCATGGCCGTTAATGGCGGCGATAACGGGCACCGGAAAAAGAATCAGGCGCTTGAAAATATTGTTCATCCCGTACATGAAATCAATGACAGCCTGGTTTTCCTGGGCGTGGAGTTTACCGCCGATCCACTCCACATCAATGCCCTGGGAAAAGTTCTTTTCATCTGTGGATGTCAG
>PIVQ01000718.1 GCA_003354055.1 Desulfobacteraceae bacterium
GAGGCTCCGTTTTTCCGGTGATAGAAGATGGACTCTCCCACCACAATGGCATCATCGGCAACGATCCCCAGCACCATGATCAGCCCGAACAGGGTGATTTTATTTAAAGAAATCCCACAAAAATGTACAATGGCCAGGCCTCCAAGCAACGATATAGGAATGCCCATACCTGCCCAAAATGAAATTTTGGTGTCCATAAACAGCCATAACAGAACAAATACCAGCACAAGCCCCATAGCAGCATTAGAATAAAGGGTAGAAAGATTTGACCGGGTGCTTTCAGTGTTGTCGGAAAGAATGACGATCTGAGATCCTTCTGGAAGCTGCTCATTTTTCTTCTCCTGGAATTTACGGACCTGATCTGCAATATCTATAGTATCCTCTTCTCCTGCCAGGATATTAATCAGAACGGCGGGCCTGCCATTGGCCAGGATGGAAAGATTATCCTGGGTAAATCCGTCTTTAATAACGGCAAGATCACCTAAGAAAAGGGTCTGGCCGTCCTCCCCGCTGATAACTTTGATCTGTGAAAGTTCCTGACCCGTGTATTTGCGACCCATGGTCCGAAGGCGGATATCCTCGGCAGAGGTTCTCAGGGTACCCCCGGACTGGTTCAGGCTGTTCGCGCTGATGATATCCGCCACCTCATCGATACTGAGGTTGTATTTGCGAAGGGTGTCCTGGGAGATCTCGATGGAGATTTCATAGGCACGGGTTCCGGAAAGGTTGACCTGACTGACCCCGGGAAGACGCTGGAGTTCTTTTTTAATTGAATCAGCCCATTCCTTGAGGCGGGCTTCATCCATTTCACTAACCAGGCCCAGGCTGATCACCGCCTTTTGAATGGAAGGACGGACAATGGAAGGGGTGTCCGCATCATCAGGAAAAGTATTGATGCTGTCTACCTCGTTGCGGACCCGATCCAGAAGGCGGTCTGCATCGTAACCGTCCGTAACGGTTATAACCGTACGCGAAGACCCTTCGGCAGCGGTTGAGGTATAGTCGTCGATCCCCTCAAGGCCGTCAATGGCATCTTCAATCTTGCGGGAAATCCCCTCTTCGACCTCTTCGGGATCGGCCCCGGAATAGGTCACGCTGATCTCGATAGTGTCCAGATCCATCTCCGGCATGTCTTCCCTGACCATAACGGAACCCGCCAGGATACCGGCCATGAGGATGGTCACCATGAAAAGGTTGGCGAACACAGGATTTTTGGCAAAGGCTTTGATCAGATTCATTTCAAATCTCCGGATACAAGGGCAATTTTTATGGCGGTGTTATCGTCGTTAAGAGCCAACTGGGTATTCTCGATGGGATTGGTCAAAGGCGTGGTAATCACTCTGTCATCCGGCTCAAACTCACCTGATACATAGACGTCATCGCCCTCTGCCATGATCTGAGTTATTGCCAGGGTTTTAAGCTGATTATTACGCGCCAGAAAAACTGTGTCATCGGAGTTCAGGGACGTACGGGGAATTTTAACCGCTTCGGAAACCGACCGGCCCTGAAAATAGACCTTACAGAACATCCCTTCCAGAAGGGGAATTCCTCCCTGGCCGATATCCTGTGAATCTTCGCTGTTTTCCAATCCCGATTCTCTTGCAACCCGGACCGCAAGATACAGGGTTCTGGAACTCTCATCATATTGAACTGCCCGCTGAACCCGAGCAGCCATGGAGGCAAAGGACTTTCCGGTAACCGTTTCAAGGCGGCAGCCAAGGGTAGAAAGCCCTGAAAACCAGGCATTTTCACCGGGGGTGTGTCTCAGCCCCAGCACCTCAAAAGCGTCCTTGTCACTCAGGGGCACCTGAATTTCAAGAAGCCTATCATCGGTAAGGGTCAGGGCACTGGTGCCGGTTGCCACATAGGTACCGGTTTCAATGGACTCAGCCTTTATACGGCCGGAAAAGGGGGCCGTAATCACACATCTTGCAAGATTCAGCTCAGCCGTTTTAAGATCCGCCTTATCCAGGGCCAGGTCATTTTTGGCCTCTTCGATCTGCAGGGGATAAAGGGAAATGGTTTTACTCAGAGTTTTTTCCGAATCCAGATAGGTGTTATAATTTTTTTCCGAGGTTTCCACGTCTGACAGGGTGCCTACCCGGTCGCCTTCATACAGGGTTTTCAATCTGAGATACTCAGCCTTACCCAGCCGGGTGCTTTTCCGGACGGCAATCAGCCGGTCCTTGTCCTGCGCATAGGAAACCCGAAACTGGGCAATGGTGTTTTCAGCCAGTTTGACCTCGGCAACGGCCTTGTCCACGGCAATGGTATAATCGGTATCGTCTATCTTTAAAAGGACATCTCCCTTTGCCACCATACCGCCCTGCTCTAACGCCGGGTGCCGCTCAACAATATTTCCGGACACCTGGGGACAGATCTCCAGAACATTTACAGGTTCTGCCTGACCGTATCCCATGGCGGTCAGGCGGATGGTTTGTTTCTCTGTTGAAATGGTAGATACGGAAAGTGTATTTGCCGGACTTGGCTTTTCAGCCGGGGGGCGTTTGGACGCTGCCATGGTTTTCATGCCGAGAACACCAGCGGCAATGACCAGAATGCAGGAGATCCCCATGACAATAGTTCTTATGGATAAGGGGCGGGACTTGGATGTAGGTTCCATTGGAATTCCTCCGTGGTTTTTAATTTTTATATGAGTATAAAAAAGGGGGCATGAATCGGATGTGAAAATTATGTCAAAAAAACGTGAAATCGCCCCGGTTTCGAACCAGATAAGGAATCGTTACAAAACAACTTGATCTAAATAGTTTCCAAAAACCCTTAAAAGACTGGGTATTTTGAAAACAAAAGATCAAGTAATTTTGAAGCCGATCCTAAGCAAGAGTTCTGGAGGGATTACTTTGCAGAAACTTTCCTTGACGGGGTCACAAGATTGCGTCTACTATGAGATAATTATCTGAATTCACATCATTTTGACACATGGAGGCAGACCATGAAGCAACTTGTTTTGATCAGTATCCTTGTCGCTCTCATCTCAATTTCACCGGTTGATGCCCAGGTAACAAACACGCGAAAACCCATAAAGATGACCACCTGTAACTGGCAGCCCTATGCAGGTGTCAATCTGACCAACCTGGGATTTGCCTCTGAACTGCTAACCCGTCTTTTTAAGCGGCTTGGGTATGAAACCACAATCGATATCCTCCCCTGGAAAAGATCCATGATCAAAACCGCCCAGGGGAAATATGACCTGGCCTATAATGCCTATTATTCAGAGGAGCGTGCCAGGGATTATGCACTAACCAATCCATACATCCACAGCCGGGTCTATCTTTGCTCCAGAAAAGAATCCAACATAAATTTCACAACGCTTAAGGAGTTAACTACTTACAGAATCGGAGTGGTTATGGGGTATGTCAACTCCGAGGAATTTGACCGTGCCGATTACCTGAACAAAAACGAGGCCGTCACAGACCTTCACAACCTGAAAAAGCTCTTCGGCAAACGCCTGGAGCTGGCAGTGATTGACAAGTATGTGGCCATCCAGCTCATCAAAACATCGCCCTTTCTCATTGCCAATCTTACGGACATTGTCTTTCATGAACCGCCCCTGACCACCCTGCCTGTTCATGCCGCCTTTTCAAAGGCAATTCCAGGATATCAGGAACGGGTAAAGGAGTTTAACCGGGAACTTACCGCCATGATCAAAGACGGCACCTTTGATATACTCCTGGAAAT
>PIVQ01001551.1 GCA_003354055.1 Desulfobacteraceae bacterium
TTCGGCCAGGAAATAGCCCCCAGAACCGCTAAAGAACTTGGCACCGGGCTGACCGCCGATTGTATTGATCTTGAAATTGACGATAAGGGCCGTCTGGTTCAGATAGCCCCCTCTTTCGGAGGAAATCTCATTGCCAGGATAATCACTCCCAAGGCCAGACCCCAGATGGCAACGGTCAGGCCGGGCACCTTTCAGGAACGGGTTCATGATGATACTGCAAAAGGAGAGATCATCTCCCTTGATCTGCCCGACGTCATGCCCGAAGAACGGGTCCGGTGTATCCGGTCTGCCTATAAACCGGCTAAGGCACAGGGCATTGAAAAGGCGGATATCGTTATTACCGGGGGACGGGGCATGGGCAGTAAACGCAAGTTTAAAAAATTATTTGATCTTGCAGATCTTATGAATGCAGAAGTGGGTGCCACCCGGCCGGTGGTCTATTCGGACTGGATCGGACACGAGGCCCTGGTGGGCCAGGCCGGCAAGCATATCCGGCCGAAGGTTCTTTTTTCATTCGGCATCAGCGGGGCCATCCAGCATACGGCTGCCATTTCCGATGCCGACTTTATCGTGGCCGTGAATAAAAATCCCAACGCCACCATGATGAAAATGGCGGATGTGGCCATTGTGGCGGATGCCAACCAGGTTTGCTCCGGGATTATCAGGGCTATTAAGGAGAATATCAGGGACTAATTTTGGGGGTTTGAAAAAGCAAAAAGGCAGCACCTTGGCAAGGGGTGCTGCCTTTTTTAGGAGGCGCTGCCTATTTTAGAAGGCAAATAATACTAACTATTAAGGAGGGTTGTTCTTCTATCCTGCTACATCGACCCCAGTGTCGCATCCAATGGAGTCAAAGGTCTCACACTCAAGGTTAAAATGGCGGGTATCTTCGTGTCCAGC
>PIVQ01000719.1 GCA_003354055.1 Desulfobacteraceae bacterium
TGAATAAATTCTTGTCGGTTTTTTTCGGATTATTTGTTTGGAATTTCTTAGGAATGTCCGCCCACGGTCAGACTATTCAAATCGTAACAGAGGATTACCCACCCTATAATTATATGGAAAACGGTCAAGTTACGGGCTTTTCAACAAAAATTGTCGAACAAGTCGTTTTAAAAGCAGGAATTCAGGGAAGGCCAAAGTTATATCCCTGGGCAAGAGCCTACGAGATGGTATTGGAAAAAGAGAACACTCTTATCTATACCATAACAAGAAACTCAGAAAGAGAAAATCTATTTAAATGGGTAGGCCCTCTTGCTTCAAGAACCATATTTTTATTTAAGCTAAAGAAAAGAAAAGATATTGAGATCAACTTCTTAGAGGATGCTAAAAAGTATAAAATAGGGGTTACAAGAGACGATGGATTCAGCCTGGGTTTAATGAAGAAGGGCTTTGAAATTGGTAAAAATCTTTATCCTGTTTCAAAAGAAGAACAAAATATTGAAAAATTATTTACAAATCGGATTGATTTAGTGGGAAATGTTGAATTGTATATGGGATATATCGTAAAATCCTTAGGACTCGATTTTAACAAGCTTACTAAAGTGTATGAGTTTCCGGATAAAAATGCATACTATATGGCATTAAACATAAAAACATCTGATACCATTGTAAATAAGCTTCAACACGCATTAGATGAAATAAAACAAAATGGCACTTATCAAAACATAGCAGATAAGTATTTGAAATAATATTGAAATTGTGTTGAAAAAGGTTTGTTGCTAAGGATCGGCTCCAAAATTACTTGATCTTTTGTTTTCAAAATACCCAGTCTTTAAAGGGTTTTGGAAACAATTTAGATCAAGTTATTTTGTAACGATTCCTAATTCCAAAATAACATTACTAATCTATGCTCGCTTTTAACATAGAGGATTAGTTTTAATGGGTGCCCCGAAACAACATTTCATATCCAGGGCTATTGCAATTAGTCTCGTTACGACAATTGTTATCATTTCAGCAGCTTTTATTGCGCTTAACTATTATCAAATCTCAAAAAGAGAGAAGATAATGTTAGAAAATAGAGCTGATGAATACATTGATATCATTGCCGGCATGCTGGAGATTCCTTTATGGGATTTTGATCGGGAAAATATAAAAACGATCTGTACATATCATTTCCATAATGAATGGATTGCAATGGTCAGTTTGACCAGTTCGTCAGGAGAAAAACTTTACGAAAGAAAAAAAAAGATTAAAACAAAGGAAAATGACCTGCTCAACCGTTCGAAAGATATTATCCATAATGATGAATTTATTGGAACTATCAAGATTGCCATAACCACCCCAAAACCTGAGGAATTCACCAAACAGCTTCTGATAGCATCTATCAGTGCCTTATTTATTTCAGTTTTAGGGTTAATTTTCGCCACAGGTATGGTTGCCCGACGAACGAAAGAACTTGAAAGAACAAACATGCGGCTCCGTCAGGAAATTGATGAAAGGAAGCAAACAGTAAGTTTATTGAAAGCAAGTGAAAATAAATATAAAATTCTTATTGAAACAACAGATACGGGCTTTGTTATTATTGATGAGAAGGGATGCGTACTGGATGCAAACGAAAAATATATTCACTTGAGCGGACATGAATGCTTCCAGGACATACATGGTAGATCTGTCACCGAGTGGACTGCCAAATATGATATTGAACGCAATGCCATAGCGGTGAAGAAGTGCTTTGAGAAAGGCTATGTTCGAAATCTGGAAATCGATTATACCGATAAAACGGGGGATATTACGCCTATAGAGATTAATGCTGCCGTGGTGGATAGAAAAGCAGATATCCGGATCATAGCCTTGTGCAGGGATATTACAAGACGAAAAAAGAGCCAGGAACTGATGGTCCAATCCGAAAAAATGATGTCCCTTGGAGGGCTTGCTGCTGGAATGGCTCATGAGATCAATAATCCACTGGCCGGAATGATGCAAAACGCGCAAGTAATTCATAACAGGCTAACAAAGGATATGCCTGCAAATGATAAAATCGCGAGTGATTTAGGTTCTTCGATGAGAGTTATAAAAAAGTTCATGGAAAAACGAGATATATTAAAACAACTTGAGAGTATCAATCAAGCCGGTATCCGCGCAGCAAAAATTATTAGTAACATGCTGAGTTTTGTAAGAAAGGATGATTCTATCAAGAGCTACTGTAATTTGGACGAGCTAATTGAGAATACTATTGAACTCGCTCAAAATGATTATGATTTGAAGAAAAAGTATGATTTTAGACAAATTGAAATTACCCGGAAATATGACCAAGACTTCCCAGCCGTTTTCTGTGAGGGAAGTAAGATACAGCAAGTTTTTTTTAATCTATTAAAAAATGCATCAGAATCGATGAGCCTTAAAAAAGGTGAAACAGAAAAATCTAAATTAACCATTCGTCTATTAAAGTGTCAAAACATGGCCTGTATTGAGGTAGAGGACAATGGTCCTGGAATGGATGAGGATACACGAAAAAGGATTTTTGAACCATTTTTTACAACTAAAAGTGTTACTACGGGAACTGGATTAGGACTTTCTATTTCTTATTTTATTATTGTTGATGATCATAAGGGAAAAATGGAAGTTGAATCAGCGTTGGGAAAAGGTACAAAATTTATTATAGAGCTGCCAGTATCGGTGTAGTTCCTGCCGGTGCTCCACCCAGTTCCGGTACTCCCGGGCAGAGGCAGCTTCAAGGCCGCAGCTTTCCAGGACCGGCAGTATGTGGTCCAGGGTCCGCCGGGAGGCTTCAATGTCCAGGGAATGGTTGGCCACTCCGGCCAGGCCCTGCTCCGGGGGAACAATGGAGGTTACCACATTTGCTCCGGCGGCAAGCCTTGCCCCAAGACCGTCCAGGCCGTCCACATCCAAAGAGGCGGGTATGAGGCGGTCCTGCAGAATCAGCCGCATGACGGCAATGATGATGAGTTCTTTAAGATTATCCTGGGGGGTAACACCGGCCATGGGGGTATTGGGCTGGGGCACGAAGGTCATGACCCTGGCCTGATCCACGGGGAAATCCCGCATCTGAATGATAGACCGTGCAATATCCAATGTGGATTCTCCCACCCCTGTGAGGATTCCCTCTTCCACCAGCATGCCTGAGGACTTTGCCAATTGTTTTTTCGCCCAGCGGTCTTCATATGCCTGATCCTTTCGGAGGGAGGCATACAACTCCCGGTTATGGGTTTCCTGGTAGCAGGCATACCATTGGACATCTGCCCTGGCCAGGTCCTTTATCACCCCATCCGGAAGCACGCCCGGAGATATCATCACAGGCAAACCGGTCTCATCCTGCACTGACATAGCCAGATCAACAAGCTGGGTAAATCCGTCTTCCCCCTGCCCGTGCCAGGCAGGATCCTCTCCCATGGTCAGATCAATGAGATGCACACCTGAATCTGCCATTTCCTTTGCCGCAGCCATGATCTGCTCCGGGGTTTTCCTGTACCGCTCAAAGCCGGTATTGTCTTTTCGGTACTGGCAAAACCTACAGTTATTCCTGCAGAAGGTGGAAAAGTAGAGAAACCCGTACAAGAAAATCCGGTTTCCAAAATGCCTGGCCCGGACCCGGACGGCTGTATCAAACAGCATCCGGATCCCGGCAGGATCAGACAAATCCAGAAGGTATTGAACATCTTTCTCCCCTAAGGT
>PIVQ01001552.1 GCA_003354055.1 Desulfobacteraceae bacterium
TATTTTGTCCACCTGCGCCCGGCCCAGTTCCCGTAAGAATACAAAGAAGAGGTCCTTACCCTGCTTTTTTTTGTCCCTTGATGCGGCGGCAATAATGTCATCTGCGGGGAATTGTGCCTCAACCGGAAGGTTGAGGCCGGAAAGCAGATCTTTTATCCGAGTCGTATCATCCTGTTTCAGATAACCTTTATTTTGTGAAAACCGGGCTGCTGCCACCATACCCATTGCCACGGCACGGCCGTGGCCGGACTGGTCAAGCTTTTCAATGGCATGGCCGATGGTGTGGCCGAAGTTGAGCTTCCGACGTTCACCTGCCTCCCGTTCATCCTGCTGGACCACGCGGGATTTGATATCCACGGAATCCGCCACCAGGCGGAAGATGGTCTCCCGGTCAAGATCCAGGGCTTTCTGGCGGTTGGTATCAAGAAAGTCCAGTAGCAGTTTGTCTTTTATCAGCCCGTGTTTGGCAATTTCCGCCAGGCCGTTGGAAATTTCCGCCTTGGGAAGGGTGGAAAGAAGATCAATGTCGCATAGGACAAATTCAGGCTGGTTAAAGACTCCTACCATATTTTTAAAGGCATCCAGGTTTACGCCGTTTTTACCGCCTACGCTGGCATCCACCTGGGAGAGCAGGGTTGTGGACACAAAGCCGAACCGCACTCCCCGTAAAAATATAGATGCGGCAAATCCGGTAATATCACAGACAATGCCGCCGCCGATACCGAGGATAAAGCTGGATCGGTCACATCCCAACCGGATTAATTCCCTTAAAATATATTCAACCGTGGTCAGGGTTTTATTTTTTTCACCGGTTCCGATGGTGATAACCGGGCCGTCGGGAAAGTCTTTACCATATATTTTATGAACATTTTCGTCCGTAACAATAACAGGGGTAACG
>PIVQ01000720.1 GCA_003354055.1 Desulfobacteraceae bacterium
TATCAAACCAGAAAATCGGATCTACCCCAAATCCTGTGTTGGCCCCGGATAAATTTAAAGCGATTTTCCTCATCTTTTGTACCTCAGTCACGGCGGGATCCAGCATTTTGTCATTATAAAACTTGAGCTGGCTTTCAGAGGCATAGGCACCAAATACAGTGAAATATGTTGTCTGCTGGGTCGTAAGGCTGATGAATTTTTGAAGTGCCCCGGATTCAAATTTATCAAGGGCAAATGTTTTGGCCATGACCGCCCGTTCTATGCCAGCCCGCTCTTTACCCTGGAGAAAACTGGCGTAGGCTGAGTATGTCCGGGCAATGCCCGCATGGTTGCTCTTTTTTGAGATCAGCTCCACCACATTGAGCATCCGGGTGTTGAAAAGGGTATATTGCCCAAGGGCTTTTTGGGTTGATATGGAGAATCCGTCCACTTTTTGCCTTAAGGCATTAATGGCATCCCCCTGCTTTTGTAAACCGCGTATGGCCTCTTCAAGGTCATCTCCATACCCTGAGGTCTCAAAGGCCTTCAGGAATTGTTCAAGATTTACAGTCTTCATCTCAGTCTGTTTTCTTTGGTTGAGAAGCTTTTGGCCATATTTTCTCCCATTGCTTCCCATGAAAATACTGGTGCCGCCTCTCTCCTTCTGGGTTTCATGCACCAGTTCACTGATCAGGATACCAAGGTTGGACAACTTTTGTATCTGGCTCATATCATGTAGAATATTGTACTTCGCATAAATACTGATGCCCATGAAGGTCACTGCAATAATTAATGGAATTCCGACAAGTAGAAGAATTTTGGACTGGATTGAAAAAAGAGTTTTCATATATTTGGCTCCTGAGAAAATTATTGGTATCAGATCAATTCAAAAGGAGATCGAGTTGCTTATGGTCCGGTTTCGATAGCAATTATTGGTGTCAATTGACCTGCGCGTATAGAAGAAATGATAACACCTATTTGCGATTGCGCAACTGTCTTAATAAGTTGGCCCTAACATCTTGGGTGTGAAATATGGGAAAGTGGTTGATAATCTTCATAGTGTCCTATATGTATATGACACTATGAAGATATCCTTGCAAAAGAAATATCCACTGGGCATCAGAGATCAGGTCAAAAGACAGATACGCACCCTGATTGATACCGGCGAACTAAAAGAGGGCCAGGCGCTGCCCTCGGCCCGTAATCTGTCGGCACTGCTGAACGTGAATCGTAATACCATCACCCAGGCCTATAAAGAGCTTTCCGTTGACGGTGTTTTAAAGGTTGTTATTGGGTCCGGCACCTTTGTAAAGGCCGGAACGGTGGGTTCGGCGGGTGCCGCATTTGAAAACAAGGCCGCCCTGAAACAGGTGTTTGACGGGGCAATACATAGTGCAAAACAATTGGGTTTCAGCACAGATGAAATAACTGAGTGTTTTTTTAATTGCCTGTCTTCCTTAGCTGCCGATCGTCCGGAAAAAAACATACTGGTTGTCGATTGCAATGACGAGGTCGTCAGTTATCTTTGCCGAATTATTTCAGATGAGTTTGAGGTTCGCACCCAAGGTGTTCTTATCCAGGAGATTGAAGCGGATCATGAGGGGGGGGTGGCGCTTTTTGAAGGTATAGATATGGTTGTCTGCGGGCTTAACCATCTGGAGGAGCTTAAGGCTGCAGTGCCTGATTTAAACGGTCCGGATTTAAATGTAAAAGTCGTTGCGGTTATGCTGCAGGTGGATGCCTGGGTAATCAACACCCTTGCACAATTACCGGAAGGAACAATAGTCGGCTGTGTCTGTGCCAACCAACGCAGCACGGAAACCCTGTATAACAGCGCCTATTTTTCAAGCGGAAAGGCGTTGAGGCGTATTCTTGCCGGATACGAAAACTCGACAAAATTGAAAAAGGTTATCAGGGAGTGCGATGTGATTTTTGCCACCAATTTTGTATTTGACCGGATACGGGAACTGGTTGGGCCTGATCAGAAGCTGATCAATGTCAACCTGACTGTGGATTCAAGCAGTCTGGCCCTGATCCGGGAGTCTATCTATTGTTGAGCCGCTGGATCGTTGGATCATCAGACGAAGAGAACGTGTAATTCTGTGAAAAAGGAGCAGGAGTAATGAAGATAATCGATGCCTTTTTAGATGAACGCCTTAATCGATATGACAAATGGCTTAACTCTAATAAGATTTCCTTCTCATCAAAGGTGATCCCGGTCTCAGAATCATTGGAGGGAAAACAATGGATTCTTCCCGGGGAGCAGGTTGCCGGGATTCTGAAAGAAGCCCGGTCGATCACTCTGAAGGACTGCGAGTGCCGCACCCATTACAACCGATGTGAGAAACCCACTGAAGTCTGCCTGCTTTTAAATGAAGTCGGAGATAAAAGCGTTGCCATGGGAAACGGCCGACATATCGAACTGGACGAGGCCTTGATAGTCCTGCATAACGCTGACAAGAGCGGGTTGGTCCACCTGACCCTCTATCGTCCGGATCATCAGGTTTACGCCTTGTGCAGCTGCTGCAGCTGCTGCTGTCATGATTTTCAGATCATAAGGCAGTACGACCGCAGGGAGTTAATGGTTCACTCAGAATATATTGCCAAGACTGATACGGATCTGTGCATAGATTGCGGCGAGTGTCAGGATCGTTGCTTTTTCAATGCCAGAAAGCTTAACGCCGTAGGAGAATTGCAATATGATCCCAAGGCATGCTACGGGTGCGGGCTTTGTGTTTCAATCTGCCCGACAGAGGCAACACGGATGGCACTTAAAAAAGATGTATAGGGTTACAGGGCCGGAATAACTACTATTTTCTTTGTTTTACGCGTCGGTATAAACATCTGAAATCAGTTTAAGGCCAAGCCCTGCCATGGCACAGGCCGCGGTTCTGTCAAAAACGGATTTGGTTTTAAGATACGCAGTCCGCGGAATTGTTGACGAAAGCATCAACGCAACGAAAATGTACCAGCCCGCCTCCAATAGAAAAATGAGAGGCGGAAGAATAAAATAAATGATGACAGGGATTCTTCCCGGTAACAGGGCCGCAAATACTCCGGCATACACAAAAGCGGTTTTCGGGTTGCTGAGTTGAGTAACAAGTCCGACAAAAAAAGATCTCGTCAATGTGGCTTGGCCGCGCTCAGCAGGGTTTGAGACAATGAAATCCCTTTTCGCACCTGTCCAAATCTTGACGGCCAGATAGATAAGATAAATACCCCCGCAGATCTTTAAACCAAAATATAGCATAGGAATATTGGTCAATATGGCCTGAAGCCCCATAAGGGCAAATGCCGCGAACAAAACACTGCCGGTCCCCATGCCGATTGCAGCGGCAACACCGTCATTCCGGGACATACCCATGGCTGTTCTTGCCACCAAAACAAAGCTTGGGCCGGGGCTGACAGCTCCTGCCAGCAATGCAACGAGGATAAGCGCTACTGAAACTAGTATCGCCATTTTTTCCTCCGGGTAAAGTTTTTACCTTATATACAATGAGACACCTGGCAAATCTATTCATGATAACTAAACGGGTCGTTTAGAAAACATGAACAGCCCGGAAGATAATTTTAAATTGTGTTTTGTGGCCTATCCCCTGCCGCCCCTGAAAAATCCATAGGCTGCCCCGATTAATCCGCCGGCCAGATGGCTGAACTGGGAGATTTGGTCTATTTTCAGGATGGATACCACCTCAGATCCTATAAAGAT
>PIVQ01000721.1 GCA_003354055.1 Desulfobacteraceae bacterium
TGGTGGTTCAAGTCGTAACCACGATTTAATGCAAGCAGGTATTTAATACAAACAGGCCGAAGGGTGTTCCTTCGGCCTGTTTTGTCCGATCCTAGTCTATCCTTCCCACGGCCTGACTTAAATTCTTAAGTTTGGCCAGCACCGTTTCCTGGTCTAACATTCCCAGGCCGCAATCAGGGGCCGCAATGAGACGTTTCTTTTCGATATGCCCCATGGCATCCCGCAAACGGGATTCAATCTCTTCAATGGATTCAATCCGTGTCCGGGCAATTCCGAGAACCCCCAGGATCACAATGGTATTCTCAAATAACTCAAGAAGGGACAGATCATTGGGTGTATGGGCATCCTCAATGGAAACAGCGTCAATAGCAGCCTCATCTAAGGCAGGGGCCAGAAGGGAATAAGCACTGGGTGGCGCTTTGACATAATCCGTACTATCCACCTTATCCGGATAGCCGCAACAAATATGGGTGCACCTTACAACTTCCCGGTTTACACCGTTGAAACAACGCTCCAGATTTTCAATACCAAAAGAGAGTGCGGATTCCGTATATCTTGCAAACACAGGCTCATCCACCTGTATCCATCGACACCCCGCCTCGGCCAGTCTTATGACCTCGACATTCAACGCCTGCGCCAAAGCACGGGCCAATTTACGTTTATCTCCATAGAACTCGTCTGCAACAGAATCCATGATCGTCATGGGACCGGGCAATGTCATTTTTACGGGACGGCTGGTAACAGCCTGAGCCACTTGCCATTCTCGAACCAAAAAAGGTTTTCCGGCTTTGACGGCATGGGTTATTGTGGGGACAAAGACTTCCCAGGCGCCCGATCTCATGGCTTTCTTCGTTAAACGATCAAAATTGATTCCCTCCATATGGCGGCAATGGCTGTGGATATAGTTTTCCCGACGTATTTCTCCATCCGTCGGGATATCAATTCCAACATTTACCTGCGCCGTCACAACTTCCTGGGTAGCCTTGTCCAACAGTTCTGATATGTCATCATCAAAGCATCGTTCACATGCATCTAGAGCCTCTGTGGGGTTGGCCTCTGTGGTACGCTCCTGTTGAAACCAGTCCGGGATTGGGACATCAGCCGGCTTTGGCCAGGCACCAATGGTTGTTGTTCGTATTCTCATATTTCCCGCCCCCGTTTATTATTTAGTGGCAGACCGATACCCCGTGCTTGGATGAAAACTTGCCCATATGCAAGGCGCAAGAATATATGAAACCGGAGTGTACTGTAGTACATGAGGATTTCATATATTTGCAGCAACGCGGCAGATGGGTGAGTTTTCGTTCAAGCACTATAAAGGTGTTCGGGCTGATATGATGACTGCTTCTCCAATCTTTTCAGCCTGTTTTGCAACTTGCTCCATATGTTGATATACTGATCCGTCATCTATGCTTGAACGAATGCGGCCATTTGTTTCCTCGATTTCCTCTGCCGATAAAAAGCAGTAGATTGAGTCTGACTTTTGAAAATCAGTATCCAAGGCCAATTTAGGATCACGATAGTATTGTTCCCCAAATAATTTTCCGGATGGTATGGTTGTTTTAATATCTGTAAATCCTAACTCCCCAAGCCTGGATATTAGCTCCGGGACAGGAATATATCGTGGCTGCATTGCAAGGGCGGCCTTCTCAATGTACTTATAGTTCCAATATACACCGGAATGCGGATTTAGCTGTTCCTGTGAGCTTGTGTTGATGGTCAGGACACCGCCGGGTTTAATGACACGTCTGCTCTCTTTTAAAAAAAGTGTCAGATTCGGATAGGACGGTTCCGTATCAAGATGGTGCAGCACCTGGTTAACCATATAGGCGTGGAAGAAATCATCTGAAAAAGAAAGATCAAGAATATTGCCTATCTGCAAATGAACATTTTCGGCATCTCCAACTTTTTGTTTGGTTTCTTCATATCCCTGTTCAGATCCCTCCACCCCATAGATTTCTTTCATAGGGTGCCTGATCTGATCTATGTATGCACCTGTACCAAATCCACCTTCCAGAACTACTTGTTCTTCAAAAGGTACCCGGGTTTCTTCAAAAATGTGTAAGAGTTCCCTTAAGCCATTGGGTTGGCGATTCTGGTCATAGGAGACAAATGTATCATTATAGTTGCAATAAGAAGAGGCATTCCTTTTTTTCGTTTTTTCCATACACATCCTTTTAAATTTTCATAGGAGGGCTGTTTTATAAAATAATTTTTCCAACCCGTTAAAGTTGCATTCTTTTCAAGCCGGCTATAATGTTGCAAATATTTTATATGGATGCAAGGATCTATAATTATTTTCCTTAAAATGTCAGGTCATCAAAAACCACCGGCACCTTTGATTTGATCTCTTCCAGCAGAGGCCGCATCAGACCCACCATCTGTGGGTGTGAGGCCTTGGCGCATCTGAGAGCAAAAATGTGGCGCCACTCTCTGATATTGGCCTTGACCACTATTTCGGTTTTCAGGCTGTTGGGAAGAATTTCTCTTGCGGCCTGGGCCTTCCATCCTGATTTCAGCAGGTTTTTATACTCGTTCTCCGCCCTGGCCATGGATGTCATCCAGATCTGATCGCCCTGATCCAGATCCTGGGGCAATTCCAGATTGTCCGGATCCCATTTGCCGTTTAGGCGGTCATCCGACCATATCGGTTTGATAAAGGCCATCTCACCATCGTATTTGACATAGCGGGTGGATTCCTGGGCAAAGCTGCAGTGGCGGTGGCGGACCAGTTCATGGGTGACCCCTCGGTTGGTGACAAATTTTACAATGATATCACCGAATTCAATCATGGCATGGTGGTTGTGGCGCACCAGCATATCCACAAATTTTTCAGCTGAATCAGATGTGATCCTGGCTTCGGATTTGTAACAGGTCCTTCCGGCTTTTTCCAGCATCTCAAGGCAGTTTTCCGGCAGGCTGAGGATCTCGTGGGTTTGTTCAATAATATTCATGGGCTTATCCTATGGGGTATCCTTTACATACAAAGACAGCCTGTGATGAGTTCACAGGCTGTCCAATGGTCTTTGTTTCTTGCGTGGTGCGGGCGTTACCCGCAGCCTTTATTCTACTAGGGGTACTGTCAGTCCGCCGTCCATGAGGAAGAGAACGGATGCATCCTTGCCCTTTTCTTCAATGGCTTTATCGATGGCGGTCTGAAGATCGGAAAAGGGTTTGATAAACAGTTTTCCGATTACATCCGGCTCCACATCGGTGACGCCCCACATCTGGGCCCAGAGACCGATTTCAGCCATTTTAGCTGCCTTGTGATATCCCAGCACGTAGCCTTTTTCGATTTTGTCCAGGGCGGCCTTGGGAGTGTCGCAGGAGCCGAGAAGATCGGCAAAGGCTTTACCGCCGATGCCGCAGCGGCATTTAGCCACAAGGATCATGATGCCGCCTTCCTTCAGGGCCAGCTTGGCATTATCAATGCCTTTCTGGGCCTGGTAAAGATCAATGTCCTGGGGGAACTTAACAATGGAAACAACTATATCTGACTTTTCTTCCAGTTTGGCTGCAAACACCTCATTGGCCCGGTCAATGGCCGCATGGAATGAATCGTTGATATGGCCGGCACAGGTTGCATAGACCTTGTGGTGCTTGTCCAGAACCGTCATGATGGAAAAGATTTCCTGCTTTACCGTCTTGATGGCATCGATCATGTCTTCGTGAACCGG
>PIVQ01000722.1 GCA_003354055.1 Desulfobacteraceae bacterium
ATAGAGCTTGCAATACGTGACGATTTGACAGGTCTGTTCAATCGCCGGAAAATCATGGAGATCCTGGATAAGGAGATCGATCGTGCCGTTCGCTACAAAGCTCCCTTTGTCCTGTGTATAGTGGATATCGATCATTTCAAGGAGGTGAACGACGTTCATGGCCACAATGCAGGGGATATCGCTTTGAAGCTTATAGCTGATGTCATCAGTAAGGGAGTCCGAAAAGTTGACAGTGTTGGGCGCTACGGAGGAGAGGAGTTCTGTATCCTTCTTCCACATACCACGATTTCTCAATCCCGAATAATCCTGGAGCGCATTCGCCAAACCATAGAATCAATGACCTTTTCGTTGGGCTCAGGTGCCGAGATTTGCATTACGATAAGCCTTGGCCAGGCCCTGTATAGTCCTGAGATAGGAGAAGCCCGTCAACTCATCAATATTGCAGATGCCGCCCTTTACCGGGCAAAGCAGTCCGGAAGAAACAGGCTCTGCACCTCGGACTGATCTTTCCTGAAATTCGGTTCATTTTGATTGTTGAACATGTCCCCAGTCGCCTTGGCATATCAACCGCCGGTCCGGCTGGGATGCCCGGCCTGGGCGAACAATTTTAAGCGGTTCTATAGCAAATAACAAAAATATGTTCCGTTATGACCAGGAGTGCAGCACAGCAACAAAGCGATTCAAGACTGTACCGGTAGCGTTATTTGCTGGTTCAACCCGTGGTGCTGGAAAATCTTGAATCGGAATATAATTTTGAGAATCGCTCTAAATTCGCTCCGAAAAAAGCCGTGAAACTGCGGTGCGTTTGGTCCGCTAACCGGATTTGCACTTTTGGTCCATTGATATTTTGTTTGAAGTGTGTCATGCAAAGGTATCATAGCATCATCTAAATAAAAAAAACTGATCAATGGATGTGTTAATTCAAATAGCTTTCAGGACCACAAACATTTATCAAATAGGGTGTCTGTCATGCCTCCTCGGAAAAGAAAAAGAATAAAAATTATAAAGTATGGAAATCATTATTTTTGTCCAGTGTGTAATCTTAAGTATGCTACAAGAACAGACTGCCGCAAACATATTTTTCAAAAACATCGGAAGCGAAACAGAAAGGCTTCCAACGATAAACGTTTGAATCTAACTAATAAAACAAGCCGAAAGAAAAGGGATAATAAGTTATCTAAAAGAAGAAAGACCGAATTGTGTACTAAGTGTCGTAAATTTTTTACCAAAGATGAGTTTGAATCTCACTCAAAATTACAACATTTTTATTGCCCCGTAAAAAAGAATGGACATTTTTGCGAAAAAGCTTTTGTAGATGAAACGTTAAAGGATAAGCATAAACGAGGATATCATTATTATTGTGAGGAATGCGATAAGTGGTTTTATAGTGAAAAAGCGGAAAACACGCATATTGCGCATCACAAAATTCAAAGCGAGGGTTTCATACCTGTCAGTAAAATATGGCAGCTGACTGGATATCGATATACGGATGACATTAAAGTTTCGAAGACAAGCTATGAAGATAAAAGAATAATTCAAGCACTAAGACATATCAGCATTCAAATGTGGGCATATGTCACCCAAAAAATAAAAGTGGTTGAAGTTGAAGCAATGTATGCAAAGGAAACGCTCTTTATCGGTGCAAATCAAAAGAAATCATCTCAGAAGATTTTTGACGTATTAAATGATCAGAGCACTAAAAATGAGATGCTGAAATATGAAAAAAGTGGCAAAGGCAAGCTGCATACACTAACCCATAGGTTTGCAAAAAAAATTAGGCAAAGATTGAAGACAGATGAAGAAGATATGCAACAGTACAAAAAAATTATGAATATTATAAAAACTGGAACGCCAAAAATGATAAATGCAAATAAGCAATCGGATTATCGGGAGGCGTTCGATAGTAATTCTGGCACTATTTTTGTCGTTTACTATGAAGGGGGAACTTCAAAATGTAATCATATTGAGGAAAAGTTTATGAAAATCATTGAGCACAAAAGCAATCTCTTTCGAAATAAAAATAGTAATAATGAGGTTTATGTTGCTGGGAAAATGCGTCCATGTGGAACCTGCTTCGGAAAAATGACTTTTTTGAATAAAAGTGGCTATAATATTAAATGTTTCAGAACATCCAGGTTATATTTGGGCGGGTCGGCTTTGGGAACAATCCGAAGAACAACAACGACATACAATTGAAAAATATAAAAGCAAAGGCACATATATAACAGAAGATTTGGGCAGGGGGTACGGTACAGAATCGGATAGCGATCCAGATTCAGAAATGGAAGAAGAAAATTCGGAAGCATCTTCTGAAGAATGTTAATCTGTTCTACCAGGATCGGCCTTACGGCCCATTGCTCCTCAGACAACACGGCTTTTGTTTCTCCGCTTCAGTAAGAATCGCTAAAAAATTCCACCCTAATGGCACGGCCACCCCACCCGGACCTGATCGGTTTACGGGCTGCTGAGCAGTTTGTAAAAGCTTGCATATTATGTGATACCAATGAGTTCGAAAAACTGCCGCGTCCATCCGGTCAGTTGCAGTCAATTGTTATCTCAATTTTTCAAGATTCTCTCTTGCTTCTGGTGTATTATTTAATTCAAACTCTACTTCTTTACATGGGAAATCAGAACATTCGATACAGGAATTAAAGTTTTTATCTATGCAACATTGCCGCATTTTACATTTATTTGAACAGAAGAACGAATGCCGTTTATCAGCTTTGCAACCGTCGCAGATAACATACTCCGGCTTTACTTTTGCACGATATACTTTCTCTAAGTTTTTAGCGACTTTTGCTAATTCTTCTTTGTTCCCCGATTGGGTTGCAATATAGCTTTTACATTTTGAACAGTCTATGCCGCAATAAGCGATCATTTAACTCTTTCCTTTGTAACGTTAAGTTAAGCTGCGACCACACAGCCAGAAAAAACCTCGATGACCGGCTTCAACTTAATTTGCTGGATGAACCCGATTTGTCGGGTGAGTTTCCTCATGGACCCGTGGAATAATGCTTCTGCATGAATGAAAAAAGGGGCTGATGCCGAACATCAGCCCCCTTTTATCGTGGGTTACCCCTCTGCTGCATTTAAGGTGTCATCAGGGTTTCGTGGTAAAGGTGTAGACATGTGACCAGTTGCTCAGGGGTTGGCGGTTGCTGTCCACGCCCACGACCCTCATGTAGTAGGTCGTATCCGCGCTCAGGCCCAGGGTACCTGAGGTCACGCTAATAAAGCTCCCGAAATTCACCATGCCGAATGTCTGGTCCGTTGAGATCTGCAGGTAATATTCAACAGCATTTTCCATAAACCAGGCCATCTGGACCGGGTTGGGCACGGTATATCCGTATTTCGGGGCCATGATCACGGTCTGGTTCAGTGTGGTCCCGTAAATGAAGCTCTGGGGTTCGCTCATAACAGGGGCACTGCCGCCGTTGGAGGATGCATCGGTTGAGGTGACCCGCCAGAAGTACTGATACCCCGAGGCAAAGGTGCTGCTTGCAACGTCAAAATCCGTATCCGTTGTATTGCCGCTGGCCACCTGGCTGAAAGCAGGGTCCGGGGAAAGCTGGAACTGATAGCCCGGGGCATAGGAGATTTTGTCCCAGTCAAAGTTGACAACACCGTCGGTCACCACCGGTACCATCGCATTGTTAATGGGAGAGACCAGCGTGGG
>PIVQ01000723.1 GCA_003354055.1 Desulfobacteraceae bacterium
CGTATTGAAACCTATCTGCGGTATTATGACGGATACGGAGCCATTATTGTCCAGCTTAACGTGGAAGACACAAGAAACGGCGTGGCCGAGTATGTGGTGGATAAATACGGAGACAAATGTATCATTGAACTCAAATGGGGACAGGGGGCCAAGAATATCGGCGGTGAGATTCAGGTCCGCAGCCTTGATTATGCCATGTTCCTGAAAGAGAGAGGGTATGTAGTGGATCCGGATCCGTCTCTGCCTGAAGTTCAGCAGGGATTTGAGCAGGGGGCCATCAAGTCCTTTGCCCGGCACAGCCGCCTGGGAGGCACAAATTTGGCAACCGTGTCCCAGGTACAGGAAGATTTTATGAACTCTGTGGAATACCTCCGCAGTTTGGGGTTTGAAAGAATAACCCTTAAGACAGGCTCGTACGGCATGGAAGAGCTGGCCATGGCTATCAAGTTTTCTACGGATGCCGAACTGGACCTTTTGACCATAGACGGTTCCGGCGGTGGAACCGGCATGAGTCCCTGGAACATGATGCAGAGCTGGGGAGTTCCTTCCATTAACCTCCATGCCAAGGCCCATGAGTATGCCTCTCTCCTGTCCGCCAAGGGGAAAGACGTTGTGGATATGTCTTTTGCCGGGGGATTTGCTTTGGAAGATCATATTTTCAAGGCCCTGGCACTGGGCGCACCTTATACCAAATTGATCTGTATGGGCCGGGGTATTATGATTCCGGGATTCTTGGGATCTAATATCGAAGGCGCTGTCCATCCCGAGCGCAGGGCCGAGGTCAACGGCAATTGGAACGAACTGCCCAAGACCGTTCTTGAAGTTGGTAAAACCGCAGATGAGATCTTTGCCGGTTATCATGATTTGGCCGATAAAATCGGCAAGGATGAAATGAAGAATATCCCCTATGGCGCAATTGCGTTTTATACCCTTGCGGACAAGCTTGGATGCGGGATGCAGCAGCTCATGGCCGGCGCCAGGAAATTCTCCCTGGATCAGATTACCCGCCACGAGATTTTTTCCGGGAACAGGGAAACCGCCGAGGAAACCGGTATCCCCCATGTCACTGATGTGAATAATGAAAGTGCTAAGAAGATACTGAATTCATAAGTTATTGGTGAGAAAAACAAGGCCCCCGGGAACAGTTTCCGGGGGCCTTTGCATCTTAAAAATACCAGGTGGCCCAGGCAGAGATACTGTCAGAGGGCCTATAATCAAAGGAAGCCCCGGGGATCTCATACCCCCCGTATTCGGTATCGCCGCCTCCCCAGCTGAAAGATCCCGTAACAGTCATCCGAATATTGTCGGCGCAATCGTAAACAACCCTGGGCAGGAGAATACCCGAGCCGTCGTTTAAGTTGAGAATAGGGGTGATATAGGTATTGACCAGGGGATGAACCTCCAGGTTGAGGCTTGCACTGGCGTAAAACCTGCCAAGGGCGAACAGCTCGCCTCTGGCGATCCGCTCTGAAATGGCTGGATCAGAAAAATGATCCGTATAATCTGCATCTGATAGCCCATTATAATATAGTTCAATATAGCCGTAAAAGTTTTTATTCAGCCAGATCCAGGAGTAATCCATATTGGCCACGGCAGAGGCATAGGCAGACCGTCCCCGACTGTCTTCTTTCAAAAATGTACCGGTAAGATCGCATCGCCAGGCTGCCCCGCCCAGATACCCCACGGCCCCGATGCCGGTAATCATATCTTCATAGTGCCGGGTCACCATGACATCCATTTCCGTATCACCTGCAAAGAAGTGCAGCTTTGTGCCCAGAGAGTTTTCATCCAGACCGGTCTCGCCGGTATCGGGATCCCGGCGGGCCACATAGATGAACTCCACATCCACATTGTTAACAGGGAACTGGATAAGGGCCAGGTCATCCCCCATTTTATAGTCCCGTTCCAGATCTGTGGGGGCAAAGGGATTGAACAGATCCATTGGATTGAAGGTAAACCCGTTTCCCCATGTTACGGCCTGTCTGCCCAGCCGGATTTCACCAAAGTCCTGTGTAAAGGCAACCATTGCTCTGTCCAGACGGTGATAGGACATCGTCTCATCGTCCTCATGGATCACATGGGTCAGATCAAAGAGCCGCCGGTCATCGTCGGGCGGACCGAAAAGCCCGTCGGGAAAGAGAGCCGGATACAGGGCATTGAGTTCCTCTCCGTCTTTGCGGGTGCCGCCGCCTCCGGCCAGGGCCTCATAGTGGACCTCTGTATAGGCGGTGTTACCGAAAAATATTTTGTTGTTCAGGCGGAACTCCCCGAATCCGTCGTAGTTGGGAGAAAGCCCCACCGCTTCATAGGCGGTTCCGGATCTGGGAAACATCGCTCTGGTGTACACCTTGATATGGCCGTCCCATTCCATTTCAGGAATGACGGAGGCAGCTTGCGCATCATCTGCAAGGGCAGAGGCACCGCATAATCCGAATGCCCAGGAAATGGTTAAAACTATGACAAGCACTCGGAGGGCCGATGGCCCGGCTAATTGTCTTTTATTTAATATCTTCATCCATCACCAGACCGTCTTTAAGATGGACAATCCGCCGGGCATAATCCATGACCATCTGGTCATGGGTGGAAAATATAAAGGTTACCCCCCGGTTTTCATTCATTTCGACCATCATTTCAAGCAGGCCCTGGCCGGTCTTGGAGTCCAGGTTGGCCGTGGGTTCGTCAGCCAGGACAATTGCGGGGTTGGAAACAATGGCCCGGGCAACCGCTACCCGCTGCTGCTGCCCGCCTGAGAGTTCGGCCGGACGGCGGTCGTGCATGTTGACAAGGCCGACTTCATCAAGGATAGTCCTGGCCCGGTCTGTCCGTTCCTTTGACGGAACCCCCTGCATGAGCATGACATACTCAACATTCTCCCGGGCTGATAATACCGGAATGATATTATACGCCTGGAACACAAAACCGATTTTATTCAGGCGCATGGTGGCAAGTTTTGACTGGGGCAGATCGGTGATCTCTTCATTGTCCAGAAAGATTTTGCCACGGGTCGGTTTGTCCAGTCCGCCCATAAGGTTGAGCAGGGTGGTCTTGCCGGAACCGGAGGGGCCTGCCAGGGCTGCGAATTCTCCCCTGGCAACGGAGACGGATACCCCTGCAAGGGCATGGACGGAAAGCTTTCCCTGTTTGTAGGTCTTGGTCACATCGATGACATCAACAATATTCATAATTTTATTTTCCATTTGCGGTTCTATAGTCTAAATATGGGCCATGGCTTCCACCGGAGTAATCCGGCCGGCTTTGACTGCCGGGTATAGGCAGACCAGAAGACCGAGTATCAGGATAACGGCGTTGACGGCCAGCACATCCTTTACCGTGAGAAAGGGCACGACAATATGTCCCATGCCGAAAAATTCCGATCCCTCGGCCACGAACGACATATCAATACCACCGGCAAGGGCGTGCACCGTAGCAAATCCAAGCAAATTGCCTGCAAAAAGTCCGATAATCAGAAGGATCAGGCACTCCAGCAGTACACTGCGGATGATCCAGACCGGCTTCATTCCAAGAGCCTTGAGCAGGCCGAACTCCCGGGTTCGTTCCAGAACTGCCATGAGCATGGTGTTGACCAGGCCGAATGCCATGGCCAGGAACACCACGAGATACCAGAGCAGCATAAAGGAATCAAACATGCTCAGATACCCCTTAAGCAA
>PIVQ01001553.1 GCA_003354055.1 Desulfobacteraceae bacterium
GCCTGCAGGGCTGTTGCATCTCCATGATATCCTGGGTAAGGGAACTTTTAAATTCAACGGAGGCAGTCAATGAGATTTGGTGATTTCAGCACAGAGATACCCACCCTTGGCGAGGCCAGGATATGCTCACCTTTGACCGTGGAAGGCATTAGCAGTGATGGTACAGCCAACGGCTCCAGGTTTATTTCCGAAAGCTCCAGAATTACAGTGGATGTCCAGGCCGAGTGCCTCCAGGGGAATCCGGACAAGCCTTTGCCCAGCTTTGAACAGGCCGGACCCAGGGAAAAAATCTACTTTGACCCCAGTAAGCTCAAATGTGCTGTTTCTACATGCGGCGGGCTTTGTCCCGGACTTAACGATATAATCCGTTCCATCGTGCTTGAGCTCTATCATCTTTATAAGGTTAGAAATATTTTCGGCATCCGTCACGGCCTCCAGGGATTTATTCCGGAATTCGGTCATTCCGTGATTGACCTGGATCCCAAGGCGGTCTCCGGTATCCAGAACAAAGGGGGGTCTATATTGGGATCTTCCCGCGGCGGGCAGGATATCAATGCGGTCGTAGACTGTCTGGAGCGGATGGGAATCGGTATCCTTTTTATGGTTGGGGGAGACGGTACCCTTATGGCCTCAAAAAAGATTGCTGATGAGATTTTAAAAAGAAACCTCAAAATTTCGGTTATCGGCATTCCCAAAACCATTGACAATGATATTTTTCTGGTGTCCAGATCCTTTGGATTTGATACGGCGGTAGATGTAGCCACCTTGGCTCTTAAAGGGGCTCACAACGAAGCTGAAGCCTATCCCAACGGGGTTGGTTTAGTCAAACTCATGGGGCGTCACTCAGGGTTTCTGGCTGCTACCGCTGCGCTGGCCCAACCTGATGCCAACTT
>PIVQ01000724.1 GCA_003354055.1 Desulfobacteraceae bacterium
CATAATAGAATAAGACGATCCACTACAGATAAGGGGGGACAAACGATGATCAGACGTGAAATATCGCTTTTTCTTAAGAATGTGCCCGGAGAACTGGGAGAATTGACAGCACTTTTGGGAGACGCCGGCGTTAATATCGATGCCATCACCATCCAGGATGCTTCTTCATATGTTCAGAACCTGTTTGAAGCCAGGGGCAAATCCCTGAAACGGCTGGCCTCGTCTGCCAGTTACTCATCCATGCGGCGGGACTCTGCCAAATTTGCTCTGATCCGCATTTTGCCGGATGACCCGGACAAGGCCATTGAGATGCTCCGGGAAAAGAAATACCTCTTTGATTCCAAAGAAGTCGTCGCCATAGAGATGACCAACCAACCCGGGGAATTGTCAAGAATGACCAAACGGCTTGGTGAAGAACAGATCAATATCAACTATGTATACGGATCGGTCACCACGGGAGACGGCAAGTGCCTCTTTGTCTTCTGTCCCGAGGATGTTGCCTTTGCCGAAAAAATTTTTGAAGGCGGCAACTATTAGTTAAGGATCGGCTCCAAAATTACTTGATCTTTTGTTTTCAAAATACCCAGTCTTTTAAGGGTTTTTGGAAACAATTTAGATCAAGTTATTTTGTAACGATTCCTAAGCTGCATGAAACCGGCGGAAATCCTTTCCGCCGGTTTCAGCTTCAAGCACCCTTTGCCTGGACCTGAGGATAACTCAAGGGATTCTGAACAGCCCTGCATGTTTTGGTCGAAAGACTCATGCCACCGCCCGGCACCATCCTTCCTGCAATATCCAGTTGCAGGTGATGTGTCCTGTCTGCTGAGAACTCCCTTTCCCAGTCATTGTAGCGAATCTTGAGCGTAGAGCCCGGGGTGACAAATCCCCTGACGCTGTATGAAATCTTTTTAAGCCGTTCCCCGATTCCCCCTGAAGTTAAACCGGCCTGATCCTGTTCACGCATCTTTTCCCTTACCCCGGAATTGAGACGGGCCAGCCTGAGCAATTTCTTTTTCATGGCTTCGATGGGTTTCATATTCCCGTACCCCTTGTAACTCTCCAGACGCCTGCAGATCTCGTGTTCCGGATGTTGATTCATCTTTCTAGCAAAATCAACCAATCCCTTTCTTTTATCCGGATCTGCCTTTTTCACCGCATCGAGAAGGTCGATCTTGACGGCATTGAGCAGGCCGGCCTTTTCAGTTTCCATTTCAAACACAGCATCTGCGGCATCATCGGAGGACAGCACAGCAGCCGCCTGCTCTTTGATGAGGGATCTGCCAAGATCAATGATATTATCCCCTCCCTGAATCAGGACCTTATTCATATGCACCATCACCGCATCCACCTCGGTATTTGTCAGCGCAAAAATCTTTTCCCCCTCTGCCGTAAACTTGTCTGCCCTGATCCGCACATCAATGATATTCCGGGTGATCGTCACCTCAGGGGCCTCAAGATAAGATTTCTGGACAAAATCAGCCCTGATCTGCCTTCCTGCAACAATACGACTGCCGGAATTGACAATGCCTAAGATCGCACTGTCCTCAGTGTTGATAATCCCGCCGTACACCTCGCCGCAGGTTACCTGCGCCGTACTGTAAAGACTGAAATCCGGGCGGAACTCCTCCAGAAACACCGGAACCGGTATCCTGACTTCCCGGTCCCCGAGATTCCCCGTCTTAAAACATATGGACCGGGTCGAAATTTGCTCTTCCACATCCAGAGACCGCAACACATCTCTTTCATCACATTTAAAGGTCAGAACCCCTTTAATCCCGGCTGCCAGCCGCACACCGGATCGCTCCCCGTTCCCTGCCAGATAGGCGCTTACCACCACACCTTCTCCGAATTCAAGGGAATACGGCACAGCAGTACCCGGCAGAACCGGGCGGCCGAAGATATTGGTCCCGTCCGACCCTTCAACAGGCTCCAGCAGGGTACACAGCGCATCACCCCGCTCAACAACAACGAATTTATTCAGCTCATACCAGTTCATGCTGCCGTCCGGATTGGCCTTTCCCGGCACCTGATCATGATTAAACCGGATATCGGCAACCTCCCCGCCGACCCCGGACACTGCCGGCTGGCCCTTAATCACCACCAGAACGGTCGTCTCATGGAATACCAGGGAGACAAACCGTCCAGGTATTTTCTCTTGACGGTCCCAGTCAACCGCAATTCCATCAATAACATCCTTTTCCGTGAGAATTCCGATCCCATCAAAGATCTTCTGATAAACCGGCTCATACCGGTCAATATGATACCGAGAGGACATCAGCCACATGAAATCACTTTCAAACCCCGGCCTCCTGATCTCCTTTATCGGAATCAGTATCCGTGCCCGGAGCTTATCCTCATCCTCCTTGATAATCCATCTGCCAAGCCGGTCTTTTACCCGATCCGCCCTGCCGAAACTAAATCCGTCCCCTTCATACATGGCCCCATCCTTTTGCTTTGTCTGACGTTGCAAAATCTTCATGTCAAAGACTAATGCAGATAGGATGCCAGCAGGAAACCCCCTGCAATTTCAGCAAATTAGACCTTAGTCTCAATCGCCTCCCAAGAAAAACCTGCCATTTCCCCCAAAAACAGGTCTATTTTTTCCTAATACTTTGGTATGAACGAAAAATCTGCAGGACAGTCCATGGAAAAATAAAAACGTAAGACTGAGTAGGCATGTGGGGGAAAGAGGTTCCATTAAATTCCCATAGGTCGTCGTGACCTCAGGGAAAGCGGGAGGCCAGCTGTCTTTCGGTCCATGACGCCAACTGTCCTCACGCCACTCCACCCCTTCCCCCCACATGCCTGAGCCCTCCTGGTTCACCACAATCATATAGACATCGTTGTTGTCCCAGAACGTATTTTTTTGGTTGAACTACTTGAACTTTTTCTATCCAGAGCACTTCAGATTAAATCTGATATCCTCAAGAATTATAGCCGTCACCAATCTTTTAGATCGGATAATGACTGTTGAGTACCAGTTTTTACTTTTTAGGGGCTTAGAATGGTCATAACTATTAATAGTAGTCCAGGGCTCTGAATTTAACATTCAGGAGATTTCGATTTTGATATAGTCCTCATTGAAAAATCTTAAAAAGACAAAGTCCAAAGTTTACATCCATTGATTCCGGTTGAAATCCAGGAAATAACGGCTGCTGCTGCAATGCCGTGTAACAACTTGGAGTATCGTGATAGAATGTCACCTTGAAGATTGTTCAGGTTTTAAGTGAAAAATATTAAGAGTCTTCTTGGGGTTAATTGTCCAAACTCACGAAAATTCCGAAAAACTCTTAAGATGTCTGCCTGACAATCGTTTTCAAAGCTAATTGATTTTCAAACTCGCAATTAAGAATTCGATAAGTTCCTGATTATTTATAGGTATTTGATTTCGGCCAAATTCATATTTTGTTTTAAGGGCTATGTGCTACAAATCTGGACAAGTTATTTGCTCCCAACACCCTATAAAAAAATAGTTGATATGACAGGTCTGTTAAAGTTATAATCAATAGTTCCTCGGTTATAGCGATTCTCAAAATTATATTCCAATTCAAGATTCTCCAGCACCACGGGTTGAACCAGCAAATAACGCTACCGGTACAGTCTTGAATCGCTTTGTTGTTGTGCTGCACTCCTGGTCATAACGGAACATATTTTTGTTATTTGC
>PIVQ01000725.1 GCA_003354055.1 Desulfobacteraceae bacterium
CAGGGAGAATAATATGGATATTATCCGCTGGGCCATTGAAAAACCCATCTCCGTATCCGTGGCAGTGATCCTGATATTATTGTTCGGCACCATGGGGCTTGTGCAATTACCCAAACAGCTGACCCCGGATGTAGAAACCCCGGAAATCACCATTAGAACAACGTGGGCCGGTGCCACGCCAACGGAAGTAGAGCAGGAGATCATTGAAAAACAGGAAAAGGCACTCAAAGGCCTTGAAAACCTGGAATCCATGGAAAGCTCCGCCTTTAACAATTACGGCCAGATCTCCCTGACCTTTCCCGTGGGCTATGATCTGGATGCGGCCCTGCTCAGGGTCTCCAACAAGATGAACGAGGTGGCGGATTATCCGGAAAACGTTAACAAACCGTCCATTGAAGCAGCCGGTGCCCAGTCCAACCCGGTCATCTGGATCATGTTCGAAACACTGCCGGACAACCCGCGCTCCATTTCAACATTTAAGACCTTTTTTGAGGATGAGCTTCGTCAACACCTGGAACGGGTACAGGGCGTGGGGTCCCTGTTTGTGGGTGGCGGAACGGAAACAGAGGTCCACATAGAGATTGATCCCCAAAAACTTGCCCGGTTCAACCTCACCATAGACCAGGTGATCAACCGCGTTAAGGGGGCAAATCGTAACACCTCGGCAGGCCTCATGAGTATTGGTAAAAAAGATTACAGAATCCGGACGGTCAGCCAGTTTGAAACCCCGGAAGAAGCCCTTGCCACAGTCGTTTATGATGATGGTCTCCAGCGGGTACATTTAAGGGATATTGCCATAACAGGGTTTGGATATGAACGAAAGACCGGTGCTGTGATGCATAACGGCACCGAAGTTATTGCCATAGGCGTGAGAAAGGAACAGGGTGCCAATGTAATAGAGGTGGTTGACCGTCTGAAAAAAGAAGTAGACCGGATCAATAAAGACATCCTTGCGCCACGTGGACTATTGCTCGACTGGGTTTATGACGAGGCCCCCTATATTCTCAACGCCATAGAACTGGTCAAAAAAAATGTCATGGTGGGCGGGGCACTGGCCATTTTAGTCCTCTTGGTTTTCCTGCGCTCTGCCAGTTCCACCTTGACCACTGCCGTAGCCATTCCCATCTCGGTCATCGGCACCTTTTTATTCCTATGGGTTCTAGGCCGAAACCTCAACGTGGTCAGCCTCGCCGGTATCAGTTTTGCCGTGGGCATGCTCGTGGACAATGCCATCGTGGTGCTGGAAAATATTGACCGGCACCGGCATATGGGTAAAAAGCCCTTTGCAGCAGCCTATGAAGGGGCCAATGAAGTCTGGGGGGCGGTATTTGCCTCCACCGCCACCACAGTGGCCGTCTTTGTTCCGATCATTTTCATCCAGGAAGAGGCAGGCCAGCTGTTCCGCGATATTGCTATCGCCATTACATTTTCCATTCTCCTGAGTCTTTTTGTCTCCGTAGCCGTGATTCCCACCATCCTGCATAGGCTCTACCGCCTGCCCAGGAAACCCAACCAAGGCAAAAAGTCCTTAGGAATTATTGACAGAACAGGTGCCTGGCTCCATAAGAGCCTGATGACTCTGTCCGGTTTTTCTCTGAAGAATGTCGCCACCCGCCTGGGATGTGTTCTGCTCTTTACCTCTCTGTCTGTGGGCATAGTCTTACAGCTCATGCCGAAAACCGAATACCTGCCCCAGGGAAACCAGAACCTGGTTCTGGCCATTTTGATTCCCACGCCGGGCAGTTCCGTGGCCAAACGTCAGGAAATGGGAAATCATTTCAGCAAGCAGCTTGCGCCCTACCTTGAAACGGACTGGAAAGACGGGGTACCTAAGATAACAGACACCTGGTTTGTGGCGCAAGAAGGCTTTAACCTGATAGGCGGAGTCAGTGCCCACGAGACAGAGGCTGCCAAGATGCTGCCCCTGTTCAACCGCATTGCCAACAGCCTGCCCGATGTGTTCGGGTTTGCCTTCCAGGCCGGTATCTTCCAGAGCGATATTGCAAGCTCTCGAACCATTGACGTGGATATTACCGGTGAAAATCTGAATCTCATCATCAGTGCCGGCGGACAGTTGTTCGGAGCTCTCATGGGACAAATGCCAGGCTCCCAGATCCGTCCTATCCCCTCCCTGGAAACCACATACCCTGAGGCCCGGCTCATACCGGACCGGGAGAAACTGGCTGCCAGCGGCCTGACCGAGTCCGAATTCGGCATCTGGGTGGATGTGCTCATGGACGGCCGGCAAATCGATGAGTTCAGGCCTGAGGGACAACGCCAGCTGGATCTGGTGCTCAAAGGCCCGAAAAATAGATCCGACACCCCGGAAGCGTTGCTCAACACAGCCATTGTCAACCCCTTCGGCACCCCTATCCGTGTCGGGGATGTCTCGGAACTTATCTATACCCGAGGCATGACCCAGGTCAACCATCTGGAACGCAAACGACATGTCAGACTTCAGGTTACCCCGCCCGAGGCCATGCCCCTGCAACAGGCCATGGAAACCATTCAAAACGAAGTCATTAGCCCGATGCAGGATGCAGGACGTCTGCCAGGCGTAGAGATCACCCTGGGCGGGAATGCAGACAAGCTGACCCAGACCCGTGAGGCCCTCCAATGGAACTTTCTCCTGGCCGTGGCCATCACCTACCTGCTCATGGCCGCCCTGTTTGAAAATTTTTTCTATCCCTTTATTATCATGTTCACCGTGCCTCTGGCCGGAGCAGGCGGATTCATCGGCCTGCGCCTGGTGGATGCCTATATCGCCCCCCAGGGTTTTGATGTGGTCACCATGCTCGGTTTCATCATCCTGGTGGGTACCGTAGTGAACAATGCCATCCTCATCGTTCATCAGTCGTTGAACAATGTAAGATACGGGGGATACACGGGGATCCCCGCCATAACAGAATCGGTCCGGACCCGTATCCGCCCCATATTCATGAGTGCGGCAACTTCTGTGTTCGGCATGCTGCCCCTGGTCATCGCAACCGGAGCCGGCAGTGAATTGTACAGAGGACTCGGCTCCGTCCTGCTCGGCGGCCTGGCCCTGTCCACCCTGCTCACCCTGTTTGTGGTGCCATCACTGCTGGCCTTTTTCATAGGTTTTGAAAAGAAACGGGAAAAGAATGGGATGACCGCCATACAAGATTAGTACCCTCCCCCCATCCGGCCGCGTTGTCGGTGGGGGGGATACAACATTCCCGATCCACCGAGTATCTCCTGCACGGCATCTTCCGGTACCTTTCATTCCATATCTATTTATAATTTCCAAAACCGGCTGAATTCCTGTATTCTCTTTTTACTGGGGTGCTCCTTTCTTTGACCTTGGCCGTTTACAAAACAAGTTTTGCGATATGCTATAAAGCAATATAACAAGGGATCGTTGATGCCTATAAACCGATTATTCGCTACTATATACTTTGCTTTCCTGGCTATCTTTTTCATTGTCATACCTGATATGGCAAAAAGCGAAACTAATGCTGAAACAAGACAAGATGTAATTAAATCAGCAAGTGAACTAGACTATCCGCCATTTTCAATCATACGAAGTGACGGAACCGCTGATGGCTTTTCAGTAGAGCTTCTAAGGGCGGCGGTTAAAGCCGTGGGTGAGGACATCACTTTCTTTATTGGTCCCTGGAATGAAATTAAACAACAACTC
>PIVQ01000726.1 GCA_003354055.1 Desulfobacteraceae bacterium
AAAAGCGAATTTAAATTCCTCTATGAACTGGATATGCCGGTTAAAGAAAGAATTGAACTTATTGCCAAGGAAGTTTACGGCGCTGACGGTGTTGACTACTCTGCAGACGCGGAAGTCGCCCTTGCCAGGATTCAGGCTGATCCTGAACTGGCCGGCATGGGTATGTGCATGGTAAAAACCCATCTGTCTCTGTCTGACAACCCCGCACTTAAGGGTGTTCCCACAGGATGGAGACTGACCATCCGCGAAGTCCTCACCTATGGCGGTGCAGGTTTCATCGTTCCTGTTGCAGGCGCTATCTCTCTGATGCCTGGTACAGGTTCCAACCCCGCTTTCAAACGGGTTGACGTTGATGTTGAAACCGGTAAGGTACAGGGTGTATTCTAAGGCGTGATTTAATCTTTCGATTAAAGAATTAATATATACAATAACCTGCGGTCTTAAGATTTAAGGCCGCAGGTTTACGCATTATCAGGAGAATAAAATTATGACTGCTGAAATTATTAGCGGAACTGAAATAAGAAAGGCTATCCTCGCAGAGGTCAAAGAGGAAGTCGAGCAGATGAAAGAAAAAACAGGTAAAGTGCCGGGACTCGTCACTATTCTTGTCGGCTCAAGTCCTGCCTCTATTTCTTATGTTACATTGAAAGTTAAAACTGCCATAAGCCTGGGCTTCCATGAGATCCAGGATGACCAGCCCGAAGATATTTCCGAAGCTGATCTGCTGGCTCTCATAGACAAATACAACAATGACCCGGATATCCACGGTATCCTGGTTCAGTTGCCTTTGCCCAAGCAGATTGATGATAAGAAAGTCCTCAACGCCATTAACCCGGACAAAGATGTGGATGCCTTCCATCCGGTAAATGTCGGCCGTCTTATGATCGGCGGGGAAGAGGCCATTTTCCATCCCTGTACGCCTGCCGGTATTCAGGAGATGATCGTTCGTTCCAATACTGAAACTTCCGGCGCTGAAGTTGTTGTAGTAGGACGTTCCAATATCGTTGGTAAGCCCATTGCCATGATGATGGCCCAGAAAGGTGTTGGGGCCAACTCTACTGTAACAATAGTTCACACCCGGACCAAAGATCTTGCTGCCCATTGCAAGCGTGCCGACATCCTTATCGTTGCTGCCGGCGTACCTGATCTTGTAAAACCCGAATGGATCAAACCCGGTTCCACGGTTATCGATGTTGGTGTTAACCGCGTTGGCATGAACGAAAAAACCGGAAAAGCCATCCTTAAGGGTGATGTTGATTTTGAAGCAGCCAAGGAAATTGCCGGCAAAATCACACCTGTTCCCGGTGGTGTAGGACCCATGACCATTGCCATGCTCATGAAAAACACCCTGAAAGCAGCTCAGTATGCTTTAAAGTAATACCTATATTCAATTATAGTATGCCGGTACAACGGTATATTTGTTTGATCTATAGAAATCCGCCGGTGGTGCTCTGCATCTCCGGTGGATTTGTTTTCCTCGCTTTTTTTGCCTTCCTCCCTTTACTTAGTCTGTTAAAAGCCCTATTTTATTGCCCATGATAACAATGTTTATACGTGTTTTGCAGTATGGTTGTCGGATTTGTCCTACTCGTGGGCTTTAGCCTATGACCGGGAGGGGCCGTATAAACTGCTTTCCCAAATAAAATAAGGGAGATATATATATGGATAAGCTGGACGCGATTTTTTCACCGGAAACCATAGCTGTGGTAGGGGCGTCAACCCAGAAGGGCAAGGTCGGGCATGATATCTTTGCCAATATCCTTGCTGGCGGGTATACGGGCACTCTCTATCCGGTCAACCCCAAAGCCAAATCCGTTCTCAGCGTAAAATGCTATCCCGGTATTGCCGCCATTCCGGATCCGATAGATCTGGCAATGATCATTTTGCCCCCAAAGGCGGCGCTTGGGGCTGTAAAAGAATGCATAGAAACCGGAGTTAAAGGCATTGTCATAGTCTCTGCCGGATTTAAAGAGGTGGGAGGCGAAGGTCTGGAAATTGAAAACCAGATCAAAAAACTCTGTGCAGATGCCGGGGTTCGTGTGGTTGGTCCCAACTGTCTCGGGGTGATCAATCCTTCTGTTCAGGTGTCATTGAATGCCAGCTTTTCCGCCCGGATGCCCAAGCCCGGGAATGTCTCTTTTATTTCCCAGAGCGGGGCACTTTGTACGGCGGTTCTGGATTATGCCGCTGATAAGGGCTTCGGGTTTTCAAAGTTTATCTCCATCGGTAATAAAGCGGATGTGGATGAGCTGGATCTGCTTCGGTATTACCATAATGACCCGGATACAGACGTGGTCATGATTTATATGGAGGAATTGTCCCGGCCTTCAGATGAGTTTGTTTCAGAGGTTCGGGAAATGACTTCAGGCACAAATCCTACACATGTGATTGCCATCAAGTCAGGCACATCTGCAGCAGGGGCTGCTGCTGCCGCCTCCCACACTGGGGCGTTGGCCGGATCTGATGTCATGTACGACGGCTTGTTTTCCATGTCCGGGATTATACGGTGTAAAAGCGTGAATCAACTCTTTGATTATGCCCAGGCGCTGGCTGCCAATAAATATCCCACAGGCAACAAGGTGGCCATTGTTACCAATGCAGGCGGCCCCGGTATTATTGCAACGGACATGAGCGAGCAGTCCGGTCTTAAATTGGCCCGGTTTTCAGAAGAGACGGTCAAGGAGTTGAAAAAACATTTGCCGGCTACCGCCAATTTTCATAACCCGGTAGATGTGATCGGGGATGCAGCCAAGGACCGGTATGAAAATACATTGGCAACGGTATTGGGGGATAGAAATGTCGATGCCGTTCTGATTATCCTCACCCCGCAATCCATGACCGATGCCATCGGAACGGCCGAAGCTATCGTCAGCATTGCCAAAAACAGTATCAAACCGATTCTCTGCGCATTCATGGGAGTGGTTGATGTATCTGATGGAGTGAAATTGCTTCAGGCTAACAAGGTGCCTGTATATCAGTTCCCCGAGAGTGCGGCCCGGTCTCTGGGGGCGCTTAGGCAAAGTGTCAAATGGCTGTTTAGAAAAATCTTGCCCCAGTTCAAGCTGGAATACGATCGGGCCAAGGCTAAGGATATTATTCAGGGCTACATGGCTGAGGGACGAACGGTGCTGGGAGAGTTGGATGGCAACGAGATCCTCAAATGTTACGGCTTTAATACCATTCCTATGGCCCTGGCCAAGACAAGTCAGGAGGCTAAAGATATTGCAGGGAAAATCGGTTATCCTGTGGTAATGAAGATAGTCTCCCCCCAAATTCTGCATAAGTCTGATGCCGGTGGGGTGCAGGTCGGCTTGCAGGACGGCGACTCGGTTGGTGAGGCCTTTGATGTCATCATTAAAAACGCAGGGAATTATGACCCTGATGCAACCCTGGAAGGGGTGCTGGTCCAGAAGATGGCGCCTAAAGGTAAAGAGGTCATTCTCGGGGTCACCCGTGATCCGGTCTTCGGTCATGCGGTCATGTTCGGTCTGGGCGGTATTTTTGTGGAAGTATATAAGGATGTGGCTTTCCGCTTATCTCCCATGGGGCGCAACGTGGCCCGGCGCATGGTTAAAAGTATTAAAGGGTATCCCATTCTCAAAGGGTTGAGAGGGGAGGCACCTTCGGATATCGAAGCCATAGAAAAAAATATTGTGTC
>PIVQ01001554.1 GCA_003354055.1 Desulfobacteraceae bacterium
CTCACCGGCGACAATAAGGTCTACGACGGCAACACGGACGCAACCGCTTCCGGCACGGCCGCACTCAGCGGAATCATCGGCGGCGACGTGGTCACCCTGGGCGGAACGCCGACCTACACCTTCGCGTCCGAAGATGTGGCGGCAGCCATTTCGATCTCGACCAGCGGATACACCATCAGCGGGGACGATGCAGCCAACTACACGCTGACGCAACCGACGCTCAGCGCAGATATCACGGTTGCCACACTGACCGTCACCGGCGCGTCCGCAGCCAACAAGGTCTATGACGGCACCACCGCAGCAACCATCTCCGGAGCCACACTCGCCGGAGTCATCGGAGCCGACACGGTTGTTCTGGGCGACGACACCACCGGTACCTTTGCACAGGCCACAGTCGGAACCGGCATTTCGGTCACCAGCGCCATGACGATCAGCGGCGCGGATGCCGGAAACTACACGCTGACACAGCCAACCCTGACCGCCGATATCACGGTGGCCACGCTGACCGTCACCGGCCTCACCGGCGATAACAAGGTTTACGATGGCAACACCGACGCAACCGCCAGCGGCACGGCCGCACTCTCCGGAATCATCGGCGCCGACAGCGTGACCTTAGGCGGAACGCCGACCTTTACCTTCGCTTCTGCGGATGTGGCGGCAGGCATCTCCATCTCCACCACCGGATACACCATCAGCGGGGACGATGCTGCCAACTACACGCTGACCCAGCCGACACTGAGCGCAAATATCACGGTCGCCACCCTGACCGTCACCGGCGCATCCGCAGCCAACAAGGTCTATGACGGCACCACCGCCGCGACGATCTCCGGCGCCACACTCGCCGGTGTCATTGGAGCCGACACGGTCATTCTCGGCGACGACACGACCGG
>PIVQ01001555.1 GCA_003354055.1 Desulfobacteraceae bacterium
ATTCTGTTGTAACCCCATTTGTAGCTATCAGGTACCCAGTCTTCTTCGGGACCTGAACACCAGATACCGCAGCAACCTGAGTGAGAACCCAGCAGGTACGGTTCGGTGGGCATAATCTCAGAATCTTTGATTTCAGGCATTGTATTTGTTGCGCACCAGAGACCAGCCTGACCAACGGACATGTCAAGGAAATCTTCCCAAGCTTCGGACTCAAGATGTTTGAGTTCTTTTTTGCTCATGGTTTCGCCAAGAGCAGCAAGTGCTTTGGAAGTTTCCATGATGATGGGACCGCGGCCTTCTTTGTACTCTTTCATCATGAGATGGTTTCTCAGACAAGTCGGAGTAACAGCAGCAGTTCCATAAGGAGCATATTTTTCAAGCTCTACTTTTGTTTCGTCAGAAGCTGCATAGTTCTCACCAAGACCGTTAACGGTTTTAGCTTTGAAAAGAAGGAACCAAGCGCCAACAGGGCCGTAACCATCTTTAAAACGAGCAGGGGTGAAACGGTTTTCCATCATGGAAAGTTCTGCACCGGCTCTCAGAGCCATGGTGTAAGTAGAACCAGCATTCCATACGGGATACCATGCACGACCTTTTCCCTCACCAACAGAACGGGGCTGGTAAACGTTAACCGCGCCACCGCAAGCACACATGATTACTTTTGCGTTGATGATATAAACTTTGTTTTCTCTCAGGGAGAAACCAACAGCGCCGGCAACTCTTTTGGGATCGTCTTTGTCGTTGAGAATTTCAACGATGAAGCATCTCTCAATGATGTTTTCTTCGCCAAGGGCTTTTTTACCGGCTTCAGCAACGATTCTTTTGTAAGATTCGCCGTTGATCATGATCTGCCATTTACCAGTACGAACTGGAGTGGCGCCGCCTTTAAG
>PIVQ01000095.1 GCA_003354055.1 Desulfobacteraceae bacterium
TGCAACTCCTGTGATTTCAATACCGGAATCTGATGATAATAATGCGTTCAGTCCATCCCGGACAATTGCGTGATCGTCTGCAAGAAACACTTTAATTTTCATATTTGCTTTTCCTTATTGTTACGGAAAAAACTGTCCCTTTTCCAGGCTGGGAAAAAATTTCTGCCGTGCCACCCAGAGCCTGTACCCGCTCAGTCATATTTAAAAGTCCCCACCCCATCCTGTCCTTGGTTAACTCAAGTAGGCGAGAATCAAACCCGATGCCATCGTCTTTTATGCTCATATAGAGAGAATCCATAGTATCGTTCAATGAAATCCAAACCTGATCCGCCCGGGCATGTTTGGCAACGTTGTTCATTGCCTCCTGGCAGATTCTGAAAAAAGCAGACTCCACAGTTTCCGGAAGCCTATAATCTAAATGAATATCATCCATAACAACCTGGATATTGTATCGTTGGGAAAATCGCTCACAATGCCAGCGCAAGGCAGCCCTTAATCCGTAATCGTCCAATACAGCCGGACGCAGGTCTGCCATGACATCACGAATGGTTCGGCTTGTATCTTCAACCAGAACAATGGAATCTGTCAATCTTTCCTGCATTTTATCCAACTGTCCTTTTCTAAGCTGGTTTTCAAGAAGGTTCAGGTTTAAATTTAAAGCAGTCAGGTTCTGGCCTGCCTGGTCATGAAGCTCGCGGGACAATTGTTTTCGAAATAATTCCTCTGTTTCCTGAAGCTTGGATGCAAGGTTTCGAAGACTTTTCTCTGATGCCTTAAGCGATTGCTGTGTTTTTCTTCGCTCGCTGATATCTTCCACCATTGCCAGATTTTGACCCAATAATGCATCTTCACCCCACAAGGGTACGACAGTAACGTTCACCCAGATGATGGATCCGTCTTTTTGGACATATCTTTGTTCCAGTCCGTAAAGTTCGATTTTCTTTTTGTTTAACAGTATTCCTTGATTAAGGGCATTTTCAAGATCCTCCGGGTGAATGATCGATTGAATATCCATTTTCAACAGTTCGTCTTCCCGGTAACCACTAAGAATTGTGAACTTGGGATTGACCTTGGAAAATTTTCCCGTTTCAGCCTGGATCAATACAATTCCCATTGGCGCCTGATCAAATATAGCCCTGAACCGTCTTTCATTCTCCAGGAGCTGCTTTTCCGTCTTTGTACGTTGAGCGATCTCCTTCCTGAGCTGATCATTGATTTGAGAAAGTTCGCGGGTTCTTACCCCCACCTCCTGTTCCAGGCTTTCGGCTGAATGTTTCAAATTTTCTTGAAGTTCTGCCAGTTTCATATGGGTATTAATCCTGGCCAATACTTCTTCTTTCTGAAACGGTTTGGTTATAAAATCAGCACCTCCTGCCTGCAATCCTTTGACCTTGTCCCGGGTCTTTGTAAGGGCACTGATAAAAATCACAGGGATATGAGCAAGATGTGGCGTATTTTTAATCTGTTGGCAGACTTCAAACCCGTCCATTCCCGGCATCCGCACATCAAGAAGCACAAGGTCAGGGACTTGTTTTTCCATCGATATTAATGCCATCTGACCATTTACAGCCACCCGGACATCATAGCCGATCTCTTCCAAAATTGATGCAAGCAGTTTCAGATTATCGGCAAGGTCGTCAACAATTAAAATCTGTTTTTGTGCCATGGTTGAACCATCTTTCCCAAGGTCTGTTTTATCATCAGATTTATAGAATAATTAATAATATGCAACTAATTAACCTTTGTCTGTGGGGAGTTCCCTATAATTTTCATGGGAATGTTTGAGAACAAGTGTTCTATTCCTCTTTACCCTTTAGCAGCGACAGCAGTTTTTCAAATTCATAATTTTCAACCAAGGGCCTCAACCTTGCTGCCGTGCCTTTATCCTCAAGTGCTATTTTTTTTATGGTTTTTTCGATGCCTTTCACATGCCCGATAAGGACCTGGCTTTTCAATTCTTCATACATCGGGCCGGGCAGATAAAAAGGTTCTTCTCGAATAACAGGTATGGTTTGCGGTTCCGGCATTACAGGTTCTGTGACCTTGTCGGTTTCAATGCGCTCATGGGGCAGGTGCTTCATTAATTCCCGGATGAGGTCATCCTTTATAAGGGGTTTTCTCAAGTACCCGTCACAGAGTTTACCGATCCTGTCTTCATCCTGTTTCAGGGCGGAGGCTGTCACGGCAATCACCGGGATATGAGCAAGGTTTGGGTCGGATTTCAGCTTTTTGGCAGCTTCGTACCCGTCCATGACCGGCATTCTCATGTCCAGCAGGATACAGTCCGGCTGTTTCTCCAAAGCCTTTTCAATAGCCTCTTGGCCGTTCGTTGCCGTAATATTGGTAAATGCCCATTCTTCCAGGAAATTGGCACACAGCTCTAAGTTATAGTCAATATCATCCACGATCAGAATGGTGGCCGGAGAAAAATAAACGGATTCAGCATTTAATAGGCAGGCGTATGATATTTCATCTGCATCGGCTGCCGCCACCTCAACACCATAAAGGCATATCCGGAATATGGACCCTTTGCCGGGTTGGCTTTCAACCAGGATTTCACCGCCCATCATTTCCACGAGACGTCTTGAAATGGCAAGTCCCAGGCCTGTACCGTCGTGGTCGGCTGTTGCCCGGTCTTTGACTTGAGCAAATGCATCAAAAATTTTATCCTGCTCTGTCCGGGGGATGCCGATACCGGTATCCGCCACTTCAAATACCAGGTCAACCCTGCTGCTGCCGGTATTTGCGTGGTCCGGTTGCAAACTGAGACGGATATGGCCGTCTTGGGTAAATTTTACAGCATTGCCCAATAGGTTTACCAGGATCTGCCGCAGCTTTGTCTCATCCAGCACCAGTACCCGGGGTGTTTTTTTATCAATATCGGTGGTAAACAACAGCCCCTTTTCAACAATCCTGTGCTCAAACATAATCTTCATTTCTTCAAAAAGAGAGCCGACACTAACCGCACTATATTTCAGATCCATCTTATCTGCCTCGATTTTGGACAGATCCAGGATGTCGTTTATCTGACTGAGCAATGCAGTCCCTGCACTATATATGCTTTTTATATAGTTGTTTTTTTTCGAATCGGTTTCTTTGCCCTGCAGAATCTGGGCAAAACCGATGACTGCATTTAACGGAGTTCTGATTTCATGGGACATGTTGGCCAGGAATTCACTTTTGGCACGGTTGGCTGTTTCTGCAACTTCTTTAGCAAGTCTCAGGGCCTCCTGTGTTTGCTTGCGCGCCGTTATCTCCCTCTGCAATCTGCGGTTCCAGAAAAAAAACAGGAAAAATACAAACACAGCACCGCCGGAGATTTTCCAGATAAGCGAGTTGTCAAATTCGTGCTGATAAGTTACTGATATCCATTTATTGAGGATTGCATCGTGTTGCACGGAAGGAATGGCTGTTACAACTTTATTGACAATACTCCACATCTCTGCCAAGTCGTTTCTTACTGCAATCCTTATAAGGTCATCAGGTACATCAGCCGGGGCTGCAATCTTCAAATTCACTATATTTTCCTGGTTTATCATGTAGCTCGAAGTCACTACATCGCCTATATAGGCATCGACATGACCATCTGAAACAGCTTTTAATCCCTCCACAACGGATTCAGAGAGGACAAGTTCCATCTCCGGCTCGTTCTTGGCAAGATATCGATGAATGGCAACATTACGAATAACGGATACCTTCTTGCCATGCAGCGAATTCATTCCACGAATGAACGGTGCGTCTTGACGCATAATAATGATATATTCCGTGGGGAACAGCGGATCGCTAAAGAGCGCATACTCCCTCCGTTCCGGCGTGTCAAAGCCTGCAAATAAATCGATCTTCCTTTTTCCGGCTGCGGCAAGCAATTCCGGAGATGTCATGGAAACGAACTCAAAATCAAGCCCGGTGTTGTCACTTAAAACCTGGAAATAATCGGCCACGATTCCAATTGGTTTGCCGCCTTCATCAAAAGCGGACAGGGGGAGTGAGTTGGCCGCCAGGCCAACACGCAAAACAGGTCGGGCATCGAGCAAGGTCCTTTCTTCTTTAGTAAGTGCTATCTTTTCTCCTTTTTCTACAGGCAATATCCACCTATTCATAATTTTGATTTTTTCTACTTCTGTGATGGAGGCTATTGCCTTGTCAATAATGGATGCCAGTTCCGGCCAGTCGTTGCGCACGCCGAAGGTGATACGTTCGGCGCCCTTCTCGTAAAGAGCGCTTAACTCCAGATTATAAAAGCCTTTTCGGGAAATCATGTCCAGTGCCGAACCCATGGTTAACACTGTCGCATCCGCTTTGCCGACAGAAACCTCTCTCAACGCTTCAATACCTTTATTGACATAATCGACCTGAGCCGATGGATACGTCTTCATAATGTCATCAGTTGTCCAATAATCTTTGACAAGGGACAATTTCTTTCCCTTGAGGTCATCACGATGTTGAATCTCCCGGTAGTCTTTACGGGTGATAATACAGTTGGACAGGGTAAGAAAAGGGCGTGGAAGCGAGAACCATTCTTCGCGGTATTTTCTGATTGCCATGGATGCGACAATGTCGACCTCTTTTACTTGGCCGGCTTTGTAAATGCCGCTCCAGTTACCATCGGGATATACCTTGTATTTTATCCCCGCCATTTGTGCTACACGATCAAAAAAGTCAATCGATATGCCGACTGGCCCATTGTTGGTATCTAAAAAGCTGTATGGAGGCCAATCATCCTGAAAGCCGATTGTTATCTCCGGGTGCTCTTTCTGCCACGCTTTTTCCTCTTTGGTCAGAACCAGTTGGGTCGTTTTTTTGTCTTCAACATTCGTCCATCTATTGGCAATGGTATTGAGTCTGGCCTGGCCGATGGTATCAAGCCCCTTGTTCATGATCGAGATGAACTCCGGCCATTCACTCCTGATGGAGGCGACCGCATCTGCGCTGTATTGTTTTGAAAAATAGACCGGTTCAATACCGACGAGCATCTGTTTTCCAATGAGGTAATTGTGATAGCTAAGGCCAAAAGCGACATCGGCCTTGCCACTGAGCACCAGCGTCAACATCTCATGCGCGGTGTCGGCCTCAAGAATTTCGATCTTCTCTTTATATGGGGCCAGAGCCTGTTCGACAATATAGATTCCCTTGAGTACGACAACCCTTTTTCCGATCAGGTCTTGCTCGCTGTTGATTTCAAACGGTGCATCGGTTCGGGCGAAGACGGCAGGGGTTCCCCTGACAAATATCTTTGAGTGGGACAGGCCTATCGATCGTGCCAATGCGGGGACGGAGGCGAGCAGCCCGTCGATCTTTCCCTGTTTCGCCTTTTCGATAGTTGATGGCCATGCATCGATATCAATACGTATGTTCATGTCCGTTACTGTTTTGAGTTCCTCAACGATGTCGTCGAGTATGCCAGATACTGTACCGTCTTCGGCCACAACCAGCAGGGGCTCAATCTCAGGATGAAAACCAAGCGTCACTTCCGGATGCTTTTCCAACCAGCGTCTTTCCTCCTCTGATAAGGGCACCTTTTCTAAAGAGGGTTGCAAATCCACTTGCACCCATTTTTTAAATATTGAGCGAAGCCGGTCTTCAGGTATTACTCCTATTGTTTTATTTAAAATGGAGACCAATTCAGGCCAATCTTTGCGAATCCCTATCCGCACCTTAGGTTTTGGCTCAGCTATCAGTCCGGTAACTGAAATATTTGAGACAAACAATTTATCCATGAACCAACTCAATATGGTCAAAGGGCCAAGGACGGCCTCAATGTCACCGGAAATCAGGGCAGCAAGGACTTCTTCATAATTGGTGTAGTGGGTAACCAATTTAATTTGGGGATAATTTGCTTTTACATACTCTTGTCCCAACGATTTGTTGATAGTGCCCACACGCATGCCTTTAAGTGCCTGGTACGATGAAGCTGGCGGGGAGTCCTTTCGCATGACAATGGCATAATAATTATCTGCATACGGATCTGTGAAATCCATGTATTCAGACCGGTTTGGACTTTTATATATCCCTGTAATTCCGTCAATTTGCTTGCTACTGATTTGTTCCAGAATTTCTTTCCACCCCCCTGATTCAAATCTGAAATCCACTTCCAATTCTTTTTCGATCAGCTTGAGAACGTCTATGGAAATACCGATGGAGCGGTTCTCCTCGTCTAAAAAATCAAACGGGGGAAACAAGCCACCCTTAAAACGGATTACCGGATGGGCTTTAAGCCATGTCTGCTCTTGGGGAGTTAATCCCAACTTTTCTGCTAATGGCAAATCTGTATTTGCTGCATGAACTCTGTGAATACAGATAATATTTACAGATAAAATTATTAAGAGAATCCAATAAATTGCATAAAAAAAACGGATATTCATTATTTACACAAACTCCATGGTTGCGACGTTTTATCGACAAATATCTGCTGTTGAATAGAGGGCTTTACACAGGACAGATAATAAGGGCATATCCCTACCGCCCGGCATCTTTCAAATTAATACCCCCCAACAACAAGTATACAGCTTCCCCTACAAAAAATGACAAGATCTCCCTACAGACAAAAATACAGGCTTGATAGACAATAAGATACAAAAGAAAAGACATCAACACTTCTCCTAAATTTAAATTAAGGATAAACATGTCCACCTCAATTATAAAAAGCCTGAAAGCGGTTGATATCTCCCGCAGGGCAGTTTTGCGTGGTTCTCTTGCAATGACCGCGTTGTGGGCCTTACCTTCAATCGGCCATGCCCATGAAGCCGAAAAAAAACAAACCGGTTCTTCTGTCGGCGACGATTCGAATATGACAATGGAGCTTGCCCAGTTCATTGTCAATACAGCTAAAGAGGATATCCCTGAAATAAGCTATGAGCAAACCAAAATCATTTTTTTAGATACACTTGGATGCGCTCTTGCCGGAAAAGACGAACCCCTGGTGAAAAAACTGCTGGCGCTCTCGGAATACCTGGGCGGCAAAGAACAGAGCAGTATTTTCGGACATAATGTCAAAACAAGCGTGGTCCAGGCGGCATTAATCAACGGCGCGGCAACCCATGCCCTTGATTTTGACGACTCCTCCAGTAAATTCTGGGGACATCCGTCTGCGAGCATCATACCCAGTCTGCTCGCACTGGGCGAATCTGAAAATAAGAGTGGCCAGGAGTTGCTCACCGCATATCTGGTCGGCTTGAAAGTCGGTATGACCTTAGCAGATTGTGTCGGCAAAGAGATGTACACCGCTGGATTCCACAATACATCCACCCTTGGAATAATGGGAGCAAGTGCGGCCTGCGCCCATCTGCTCAACCTTGATTTGGACCAGACAGTGAATGCTCTTGCCATTGCCGCGACCCAGACATTCGGGCTAAAAGCTTCTTTCGGGACCATGTGCAAACCCTTTCATGCAGGCCACGCAGCAGAAGGAGCGGTTACAGCAGTCCTGCTTGCCCGGGACGGATTCACCGGATCAGATAAAATTCTTGAAGGCAAAAACGGACTCTTTCAGGCCTTTGGCGGAGAAGTAAATGACCTAGCCATGGGAACATTGGGCCGCACCTGGGAAGTGGATGGTCTGTCCCAGAAATACCATGCATCTTGCCACTGGACCCATTCGCCCCTCGTGGCAAGCCTGGCCATTCAAAAGGCCAAGGGCATCAAAGCCCAGGATATCCAGTCCATTGAGATCATCACTTCGGAAATAGCCCTTGCCACAGCCAATATTAGGATTCCCAAGACCGGGCTACAGGGGAAATTCAGCATTCCCTATTGCGCTGCCAATGCTTTGGTAACCGGAAAGACCGGTCTTGCCGGCTTTACCGATGACGCGGTGAAAAATAAGGAAATCATCTCTTTGATCCAAAAAATAACAACCCGGACGCATCCCAAGGCTGACCCCTTCCAGGCGCGTGTGATCATTACGTCCACAGGCGGCGATAAGTACACAGAGGATGCGGACGTATTTAAAAATCTTCCTGAATTTAAGGAAGGGAAAAAAAGTGCCATAAAAAAATATACGGAGAACACATCTCCGGTTATTGGCAAAGCTAAAACTCAAAAGGTTCTTGAAATGATCATGAAGTTTGACACCGTAAAGGATGTCGGGAAACTTCTTGATCAAATCAGCAGCTGAAATTAATATTATAAACTACTAAGGAGAAGACAAATGAAACGATTAATTGTTGTGATTACCATCTTGATGCTGGTTAATTTCCCAGGGATATCAATGGCAGATTTTACCGGCGGCAAAAGCAAGAGCAACACATCAACTGTTCAGGAATTCGAAGATCAATGCGACTTGAAAACGTCTGGAAAAGGGTTGCTGGGGAGCCTTATTTCTGCAGGTGTTGAGGGCGCAAAATGTGATGAAATAAAATTTGTACTGGAAGGAAATGTCATAGGCAAGGTTTCCAACAATGTTTATGAATTCAAAGACGCAACCGGCACTGTTTATGTTGAAATCAGAGACTGGGATGGAGTTGATGCAGGACCTGAAGATCTCGTAAGAATTAAGGGAGAAGCAGAAATTGAGGAAGTAGGCTTAGTCCTTGAGGTTGAAAAGCTGGAACTGGTTAAATAGTCAGCGCCGATCAACCATATTGATGTTAGACCACCTCTGAATTATTCAGAGGTGGCGTCATTTTAAATCAAGGTGTTCCCTTGGGCCGGAGAGAAAAAATGAAATTATACATACAGACCTTAATTATTCTATTTGCCGGGTGCTTTATCGTGCCCGGTTGTCAAAATTCTGAAGACACGCCCAAAACAACTCCTCCTGAGGTGAGTGTTTACACCACAAAAGCTGAGGATGTTCCCATTTATAAAACTTTCGTGGGTCAGACATTCGGTGCCAAGGATATTGCCATCCGGGCCAGGGTGGAAGGGGTTTTAAGGGGGATGCACTTTGAAGAGGGAAAGACTGTAGCGGCAGGGGATCTACTTTATGTAATAGACAGCAGTTCTCTTCAGGCGGGTGTTGCCTCCCAAAAAGGACTGCTTGCAGGGGCCGAGACCGAAATGTTGAAGGCGAAACGTGACCTGGAACGGTATAAGCCCCTGGCTGAGAAAAATGCCATTTCCAAAAGTGATCTGGATGCTGCCAAAGCATTGTACAGGGTTGCCCAGGCTTCTGTTGATGCGGCCAGGGCCAATCTCAAGGAGGCAGAGATCCAATTGGGGTATACCCGGATTCATTCTCCCATCAGCGGAATTATCGGTAAAACCCGGGCCAAAGTGGGAGATTTTGTGGGCCGGGAACCCAATCCGGTTATCCTGAATATGGTTTCCAACACCGACAGCATCCTCGTGGAGTTCTTCCTGACCGAGACCCTGTATCTGGACATGGCCCGTAATGATATCAAGAAGAGGGAGAAGGAGGAGGAGGAGGAAGATCATGATATTCAGCTTATCCTGGCAGACGGCTCCCTTTATCCTCACAGGGGTACGCCCAATTTTATGAATCGGAAAGTAGACTCCACAACAGGCGGTATCCTGGTCCAGGTATCTTTTCCCAATCCGGATAATCTAATGCGGCCGGGGCAGTTTGCCGAGGTAAAAGCAAAGTTGATGGAGGTGAATGGAGGGATTCTTATTCCCCAGCGCTCCGTGACGGAACTACAGGATATAAAAAGGGTTTTTACTGTGGATGATCAGAACACGGTTCAGGAACGCCATGTAAAACTGGGCCCCACGGTGGACAATTTCTGGCTGGTTCTGGAGGGCCTGGAACCGGGCGATAAGGTTATCTATGAAGGCCTACAGAACGCCAAAGACGGCATTGTTGTTGTGCCTAAGCCGGTCCAGGTAGACCGAATAACCAAGGATGGCCGCTAATGGGTGCTTTTTTTGTAAGGCGCCCCCTTGTCGCCATGGTCATCTCCATTGTCATTATTATTTTGGGAACCCTTTCCCTGATGGGACTTCCCACTGAAAAATATCCGAACATCACGCCGCCCATTGTTCAGGTCAGGGCCAATTATACAGGTGCCAATGCCACCAATGTTGAGCAGTCGGTGGCTTCTCCTTTAGAGCAGGAGATCAACGGCGTGGACAACATGATCTATATGAAGTCGGTGAATGCCAATGACGGCTCCATGAGCATAGAAGTCTCTTTTGAGATCGGTACGGACCCGGATATGAACACGGTGTTTACCCAGAACAGGGTGTCGGCGGCTACGGCACAATTGCCTGAAGAGGTCAAGCGCATGGGGGTCAGCACGGAAAAATCCCTGCCGAATATTCTCATGGTGGTGGCCCTTACCGATGAGGGTGACAAATTCGACCAGACCTTTCTCAATAATTATGCTCTGATCAATATCAAAGACATCCTGGCCCGGATCAAAGGGATCGGGCGGGTGGACGTCCTGGGGGCTTCTGACTATTCCATGCGGATCTGGGTCAACCCCAAGCGTCTGGCCCAGCTGGACATGACCGTGACGGAAATAATTGATGCCATAAGGGCGCAAAACGTCATTGTCCCCGGTGGCAAATTTGGTGCTGAGCCTGCGCCGCCCGGCACGGAATTCACCTATACGGTCCGCCTGCCGGAACGGTTGCAGTCGGAAACGCAATTCGAAGATATCGTGATCCGGACCACCAAGACAGGCGCCCAGGTCAAAATAAAGGATGTTGCCCGTGTGGAACTCGGGGTGGAGAGCTACAATACATTTACCCGCCTTAATTCAAAAGAGTGCGCAATCATCTCTCTGTACCAGGCACCCGGCTCCAATGCGGTTGAGTTGGCAAAAGAAGTCAAGGCGGCGATGTCTAAGCTGGCCCTGTCCTTTCCCAAAGGGATACGATATGATGTCTCTCTGGATGCAACCCTGCCCATTACCAAAGGCATCGACGAAATTATTGAAACCCTTTTCATCGCCCTGGCCCTGGTTATCCTGGTGGTATTTGTCTTTATCCAGGACTGGCGTGCCACACTGATTCCCACTGTTGCCATACCGGTATCCCTTTTGGGAACATTTATGATATTTCCCCTTCTGGGATTTACGGTGAACACCCTTTCCCTGCTGGGACTGGTTCTGGCCATTGGGATTGTGGTGGATAATGCCATTGTGGTCGTGGAGACGGTCCAGGTGAACATTTCCAAGGGAATGAATTCCAAAACCGCCACGATCAAAGCCATGGAAGAGGTCACCGCACCGATACTCGCCACCACTCTGGTTCTTGTGGCGGTCTTCCTGCCCGTGGCAGCCATGGGGGGAATTACAGGACGGCTTTATCAGCAATTTGCCCTGACCATTGTTGTATCAGTGGTTTTTTCCACTATCAATGCCCTGACCTTGAGCCCTGCTCTCTGCGGCCTTTTGCTCAAGGAACCCACACCCTACCGCGGACCTCTGGGCTGGTTTTTTTCCAAATTCAACAAAGCCTTTGACCGTTCCGTAAAAACCTATTTGGGGGTTACAAAGATGATGACCCGCAAAATTATTATCGGCGGGATTTTTATTCTGGGAATTACCGCAGCCACCGGTCTTGTGGGGAAAGTTTTACCCGGCGGATTTGTACCTGCCGAAGACGTGGGTTATCTTTTTGTAAATGTTCAGCTGCCGGATGCAGCCTCTCTCCAGCGGTCCGATGTCGTGACCCGGAAGATAGAATCCATTCTTGATGACTACGAGGAAGTGGCGTTCGTCACCACTGCCACAGGCTACAGCATGCTTTCCTCCAGCATGGGCACAAACACAGGAATTCTTTTTGTATCCCTGAAGGACTGGGACCAGCGAAAAAGAACGGTTAAAGAGCTTATCAATGCATTGAACCTGGATTTTTCCAAAAAGGTAATTGAGGCCAAGGCCTTTGCTTTCGGCTCCTCCCCCATTCCGGGACTGGGGACCGGGTCCGGTTTTACCTTCATGCTCCAGGACCGTGGGGGAAACACCCCTGAGTATCTGGGAGAGCAGGCGGCCATTTTTATCAGGGAAGCTGAAAAAAGACCTGAGATCGGGTCCATCATCACAACGTTCCGGCCTACGGTGGCCCAGAAAATGATCGAAGTGGACAGGGACAAGGTATTAAAGGCCGGAATCTCGCTCGATGAATTGTATACCACCATCGGTGCTCTTCTTGGCGGTGCCTATGTAAATGATTTCAACAAGTTCGGCCGGCTGTACAAAGCCTATATTCAGGCTGAACCTCAATACCGACAGAATGAAGATCAGATCAGCCTCTTTTTTCTAAGGAATCAGGATGGAGAAAGCGTCCCTCTGTCTGCCTTTGTCCGGGTTAAAGAGGTGTTCGGTCCGGATACCACCAATCGGTTCAACCTGCTTCGATCAGCGGAGCTTTCCGGCGGACCTGCAAAGGGGTACACTTCGGCACAGGCCAGAAATGCCCTTAAAGAGGTTGCAGCCCGGATCCTGCCCGACGATATGACATATTCCTGGAGCAATATGTCCTACCAGGAAACAAAGGCATCCGGGGCCGGGGCAATGGTTTTTGCCTTTTCCCTGATCTTTGTCTTCCTGATCCTTGTGGCCCAGTACGAGAGTTTGTCTCTGCCGTTCTCCATCCTTTTGGGCACCCCGTTTGCCGTTTTCGGTGCCCTGACGGCCCTGCTTCTGGCCCGGTTCTTTGACCTGAGCTATGAAAACAATGTCTTTGCACAGATCTGCCTGGTACTGCTTATCGGTATGGCTGCCAAGAATGCCATCCTTATCGTTGAGTTTGCAAATATCAAGTTCAAGGAGGGGATGGGGTTGTACGAGGCGGCTGTTGAATCGGCAAAATCTCGATTCAGGCCCATTCTCATGACTGCCTTTTCCTTTATTCTGGGGGTTATGCCTCTGGTATTTGCCAGCGGCTCGGGTGCCGAGTCAAGAAAGGTCATGGGCGTGGCGCTTTTGGGTGGAATGACACTGGCCACTCTTCTTGGGGTTTTTTTCTACCCCATGCTGTTTGTGCTTGTCGGAAAAATAGGGCGGTATGAAAAAAAACGTGAACTGAAAAAAGAGAAGGAAAACCCATGAAAAACAGAACTTGGCTGATAACAGCTTTCCTAGGGTTGATACTCCTTCTCCTTCAAGGATGCAAGGCTGTGGGACCGGATTTCACCCCTCCGGAAGTAAGGACTCCGGAAACATTCAGGTATGCCGCCCCTGGGGCTCAGGGCGCACAGGATCTTAAATGGTGGGAGATGTTTGATGATCCGATTCTATCCGATCTGGTTCGTACCGCCCTGGAAAACAATCTGGAACTCAAAAGTGCAGCGAGCCGGATCGAAGAAGCCAGAGCAGCCTACGGGTATACAAAGGCCGACCAGTACCCCAGGGTGGATCTTGAGGCCGGGGGCTCGGCAGGCAATTTTTCAGGAGCCCGATCCCGCTATGACAACAAGAACGCGTATATTGCACCCATGCTGAGTTGGGAACTGGATTTCTGGGGAAAATTCAAGCGTTCAACCACTGCTGCCCAGGCAGACCTTCTGGCCTCGGAATATGGGACCCGGGCCATCCAGATCAATCTTGTGGCCGATGTCGCTGCAAGCTATTACCAGCTACTGGATTATCATCAACGGCTGAAAATTTCGAAAGTAACCCTGGCGTCCCGTATGGACGGTCTGAACATCATCCGGCAGCGGTTTGAACAGGGGACCATTCCGGAAATTGATCTGAACCAGGCCCAGATCCAGAAAGAGATTGCCGCAGGCTCTATTCCCCGGTATGAGCGGCAGATTGCTAAAACCGAGCACGTACTGAATATTCTTTTGGGACAGCTGCCCCAGTCCATCCAAACCGTGGCAACCCTGGACGGGTCTGCCCTGCCGCCCTTTATTCCCCTGGCCATGCCCGCCTCCCTGTTGGAACGCAGGCCTGAGATCCAGCAATCACTGGCCCTGCTCCATGCCCAGAGTGAGCGGATCGGCGTAGCCGTGGCCCGGCAGTTTCCTGCCATCAGCCTCACTGCCGGATTGGGACTTGCGTCAAGCGAACTTTCCTTAGTCACCAACCAGGGCGGTATATGGACGGCCGGTGCCGGCCTTTTAACCCCTTTGTTTGATTATGGTAAAAATAAACGCCGGGTGGATATTGAAGAAGAACGAACCCGCCAGGCATTGTTTGACTATGAAAGAACCGTGCTCACTGCATTCTCAGAAGTCGAAGATGCATTGGTGGAGGTGGATACCTATAAACGGCAAACTGAAGCTGCTGAAAGAAAGATGGCTGCAGCCCAAAACGCTGCCATGCTTTCCTTTGAGCGTTATGACAAAGGCGTGAGTTCATATCTGGAGGTCCTCGATTCGGAACGGACCCAGTTCAATGCTGAACTGGAACTCTCCAGAATTAAACGACAGCTCTTTAATGCCTATGTTAAATTATACAAATCCCTTGGGGGGGGCTGGCTTGATGAATCCGAATCCGCGACGTCTGATTCTCCCCATACCAAGAGTTAAAATTTTAAAAAATTTTGTTGCCATTGTTCTATAAAAGGAGAGTTTTGATGTGTTTATTTAAAAAAGTGATGTTCCGTGGTCTGATTTTGGGCTGTCTTGTAATGATGGGGTGCGCGTCAAGTCAACTGGTGGAATCCTGGCAGGCGCCGGCCTTTGAGGACAAGCCCCTGGGAAAGATTTTAGTGCTTGGGGTATTTCAAAAGGATACAAGCCGTCGTCTTTATGAGGACAGTGTTGTAAAAGCCATTGAAAAGCGAAATGGTTCAGCCGTTGCAGGGTATACCCTTATGCCCAGGGTTGAGGATTATGATGAAAAAGAAGACATCATGGCTGCCGTGGCTAAAGCCAATGCCGATGCCGTGATGATTGCCACTCTGGTAGGATTGAAACGGGAAGAAAAGTATCGTGCGCCTCAGGTATCCTATGTACCCCACACAGGCCTGGGTTATGGGTTGTATGATTCTTATTTCATTTCATTCGAAAGGGTTTATGACCCGGGGTATTCAGTGATGGAAACGACTGTAAAACTTGAAGCAACTGTATTCTCTGCAAAAACCAAACAGATGGTCTGGGCCGGGGCCACCAAGAGTGTTGACCCGGATTCCCGTACAGAATTGGTGGATGACGTTTCCGACCTCATAGTGGAAGATATGAAAAATGCAGGGTTCCTCTAACCGGAAAAATATGGCTCGGTAGGGTTTTGCTTTACTGGAGAAAAGGAGGTAGTGTGCCGATTAAATTGAATGATATATCGATCAAAATCAAGTTATTTCTGGGATTTGGTGTGGTTTGTGTTTTATTCATCATTTCAAACTTATTTATTTATTCCAACAATCAGCAAACGATTCAAGAGATAATAGCCTCTGAGACAGAGGTGTTACCGCATGCCCTTAACTTTATGGAGATTAGAAGGGATATTGAACAAATACAAAGTTGGTTAACCGACATTTCTGCAACAAGGGGTGCTGAAGGGTACGATGACGGTTTTAAAGAAGCTGAGAAATATTACCAAGATGCTGTGAAACGTATTGATTTTGCCTTAGTTGAGCACAAAAAATTTGATGAAAAAGATATGGTTTTCGTTTTAGACCATTTAAAAAATAGCTTGGACGAATATTATGATATGGGGAAACAAATGGCACTGATCTATATTGCCGATGGCCCTGCCATGGGTAATCTTATGATGGAAAAGTT
>PIVQ01000727.1 GCA_003354055.1 Desulfobacteraceae bacterium
GGTTAACTGTGCAACCGCCCCGGTCTCTTTTGGGACCGGGCGGTTGCCAGAGTCCGTTGTGAAGAATATTTAAATCCCCAGACTCTCCCTCTGTATCCTGTAAATTTCCCCGATGCCCTGGTCCGCGGCATCCAGAAGCTGATTCAACTCCTCACGGGTGAACGTCCCCTGCTCTCCGGTTCCCTGAACCTCCACAAGGTTCTCACCGCATTTCACCACGTTCATGTCCACGCAGGCATTGGAATCGTGGGCATAGTCGAGATCACACACCACGCGCCCGTCCACAACCCCCACACTCACTGCCGCAACCTGGCCCACAAGATAGTACTCCGGCCCATCCTGCCCCTGCTGCTTCGCGAGTTTGGTCAAGGCATCATAAAGGGCCACCCACGCCCCGGTAATGGAAGCAGTCCGGGTCCCGCCGTCTGCCTGAAACACATCACAGTCGATGAGAATAGTCACCGGCCCAAGGCGAGTCAGGTCCACAGCCGCCCGCAGGCTTCTACCGATAAGCCGCTGAATCTCAGTGCTCCTGCCGTCCTTTTTGATTCCGTCCCTACGCTTTCTGCTCCCTCCGGTGCTGCCGGGAAGCATGCCGTACTCGGCGGTGAGCCATCCCTTTCCGCTCTCCTTTAAAAAGGAGGGCACATCGTTTTCAATGGTGGCGGTACAGATCACACGTGTATTGCCGAAGGACACCATGCAGGATCCTGCCGGGTGCATGATAATATCTCTTTCCAAGGTGACGCTTCTCATATTTGACTCCCAATTATCATTATTTTTTGTTTCGCGACTGCATACCGAAACCCCGGTAACCTTTTTTTGGGGATTTTGGTTTACACTGCTTATTTCTCCGCTTATAGATCACATATCAACAGCGCAATTGCAACGCTGGATTTGATGAGTATACGACTAAGAAGCCCCTCTTGCGGCTTGGATAGGTTGGTTAAAAACGCAACAGCAGACGAATAAATTATTTTCTTCTTGACCTTAACACGGTGTCAAAGTTTAAGCTTGGTATACGTTGCGTCAGTAATTAAAAAAAAATGGGATTCTAATAAAATACCAGGAGGTATGAAATTGTTTAAAATTAACCGCAGCCAAAAATTTACAGGGTTCAAAGCAGCTCTGGTAATTTGTACCGTGCTTGCTCTTTTTTCAGGGGCCACCCTGCTTCACGCTGATACGGAGGCATATCCTTTGCTAAATGATAATGAAGGTTTTATTCTGATTGCCGCACCGGGAATCAAAAACTCATACTATAAAGATATTTTCATGGATATCCTGGAGTTTGACAGCCACATGCAACAACAGGAAGGCCGTGGGGATAAGGTGTTTGTTCTAAGTAACAAAGAGACCATAAAACCATTACGGGCGTATGTCCCTGATGACCGGATAATTGAAATGGATTATGACGATATATGGATGCGGGATCTCGGGCCTGTTGTTACGAAAAGACTTGTCAAATTCAGATATTCCCCCACATATCTTGAGAAACGCGATTCAAGATATTATGATAAACAATTCAAGGATTTTCTGGATTCATTTGAATTTGAATACCACAAATCAAACCTGATATTGGATGGGGGGAATGCCATCTGGAACGGATTTGAAACTGTCATTATCACTGACCGGGTTTTAAGTGACAACCGCGGGTATTCCACAAAAGAAATTATTGAGATTTTAAAAAAAGATATGATGGTGTCCAGCATTATACTTATCCCGGAAGAAGAGGGAGATATTCTGGCCCATGCAGACGGAATGGTTAAATTTATTTCAAAAAATAAAATTATTATTTCAGACTTTAATGGAAATGATGCCTTTAGAAAGAAGGTAGAAAACAGGATTTTGAAAAAAATGCCCGATGCCGGATTTGTCGTGATCCCCTCATCATATACCAACCGGCAGTATGATTCAAAAATAGCATCGGCAAAAGGCGTTTATGTGAACATCCTTGAAACGGATCAGAATGTTTATGTACCCCAATACGGGTTTGAAGAGGATGTAGATATTTTTGATAAAATTGCAGATAATTTTAATAAGCCTGCCATTGCCATTGATGTGGATAAAGTGTCGGTAATGGGTGGTGCGGTGAACTGCCTGACCTGGTACTGCCCGCCCCGACTTTTACCTGACAGCCTGAAATTAAGATAGACGGATGAGACGAATGCGTTATCAAGGACATGGTGATTATGCATAAAATCAGTAGATTCTCCATATTAACCAGGTTATCTCCCAGAATGTTAAGACATTATGACAAGCTTGGTATTTTGAAACCGGCCGCCGTTGATAATGTTAACGGCTACAGGTATTATACTGACGAGCAGGTTTTGGATGCCATGGAAATCGTCAGGCTTAAACGATATGACTTCAGCCTGGATGAAATAAAAATGATTTTGAAAAAAGACGATGCCAACTATTTTAAAGCTAAGTTAGAAGCCAAGATTGATACCCTGGATAAAGCAATGGGAAATCAGGCATCTGTTATGGAAGAAATGGAATCATTGTTAGATCGTTGCGATGACCAAATGATTCAAGTCCCACAAGACTACGCAATCCTGTCCGGTATTCAACCGGACAGGATTGTGGTTAAAAAAAGGGATGTCATTGCCATGAAGAATATGGATGATATTTCAGACAGACTTTATTCCTGGGCAATTAAAAATGGAATGCATCCCTTTGATCTTACCGGGACATCTTTTCTCAGTTCATTTTTCGATGAGGAGCAAACCGAGGTTGAAATTTTTATACCTATCAAAAATACCGGACAAATAAATAAGCCCCCTCCTGATGATCAGGATGCTGCAATGGTGTCAACCATTGTCCGTCATCGGATTGTCTCCACTATTCACATGGGCCGGTATGATGGAATCGGGGCCGCCTATCTTGCTTTAGAAAAATGGCTGTCCGGGTCGGAATATTCGCTTTGCGGCCATCCCTATGAAATGTATTTGCGTTCAACTGAGTCTGCTGTTCACGAAACAGATTACGTCACCCAAATATGTTACCCTATTTCAGACGCCTGAGGTACCCTATAGTTTTCTTTGGAAAAAATTATTATCACCGGATAGAAAATAACCAACAAGCGTCACACATATGAAGAAAATTATCTGGCCCAGAGGAGGTTCCGCCGGTGTATTGCTTCTTACATTATTAATAATAAAAACAATAGCAGACAAGTGAGTTAAAATAATTGCCGTTAATGCGTGTCGTGCCCATTTCTCTCCTTTTCTAAAAGGAATTAAAAGCAGTATAAAAACTGAAATTGAAACTATTAAAAAACCTAATCCCGCTGCACGCATGAAATTAAGTGTCATCACGCGAACTCCGGGTTCAAAGTTTTCCCATGTGTCTCCCATTGCAACCTGATGGTAAGGCATAATTGTATCTGACATAAAAAAACGAATGGCAGTAATTAAGGATATAATTGCAACGACACTAAACAGACAAAAAGCTATTCTTTTTTTAATACTCATGATGATTTCTCCTTTAATTTGAACTATTATAGAATGAACATTCATTCTGTTTTTAAATAATTTTTTTACACTTTTATCCCTTTCCAAAAAATCTCAAATGCATCTGTAATATTTTTTTTGGTAAGTTTTAATTTTCCTGATCTATTCATTTTCGACATGGAAATAATCGGCCCTGAAAGAA
>PIVQ01000728.1 GCA_003354055.1 Desulfobacteraceae bacterium
CCCACCACATGGTCGATATGGGTAAGCCCCGTTCGCTTTAAAACCGTGGTCACCATGTTGCCGATACCTGAGTGAGAGCAACCCGTGAAAAGCACTGTTTTATCGTCTTCTCTTACCAGCAGGGCAAGTTCATGGGAGAAATCATCTTTTCCCTTTTTTCCGTCGGAAGTCTGCCTGTAGAGGATGGCATTTCCTTTTGGAATAAAACCATCTGAGTCAAATCCCGTAAACACCTCCAGTGTATCTGAAATGCGCGTGTCTGTTTTAATGGATGTGCATAGCTTGGTTTCTACGGCAGTAGGTTCCAATCCGATGTTCTTAGTGATTATCCAGAACATTTTGGCATAAAACCGATCCATTGCCCTTTCCGACATGATTAGTCTCGCATGGGGATTGGCCGCCTGGAAGGCGGCAAGTCCACCCCCGTGGTCTTTATGGCCGTGGGAGAGAAAGGCCAGATCAACCCCGGTTAAATCAATACCGAGATTCCGGGCATTGTATATCAGCGTATGATCAGGTCCCATGTCAAAGAGCAGGGTGTGGTCAGGGGTCTCTATGAAAAGGCAAAGCCCGTGACGGGCAGCAAGGCCGGGATCTTCACTGGTGTTTTCTATAAGACAGGTTATTTCCATTGGGGTTCTTTTGCTCAGATTCCTTTTTCCATGCAAACGGAGTTTTCAAGTTTTTTATAGGGGCCGTAGTTGGGAATGATAGTATATCCGGCTTTTTTGTACAGGGCAATGGCCTCGGGCTGGCCTTTGCCGGTTTCAAGGAGGACTTTTGCATGCCCCAGACGGGCTGCCCAGTACTCCAGGGCGGTGAGCAGGGTCTGGGCCATGCCCTTTCCTCTGAATTCAGGGTCCACGTACATGCGTTTTATTTCAACCTTGCCGCGGGATAGTTTTTTAAAGCAGCCGCAGGCAACAGGAGTCTTGTTTTCATATGCCACCATGGCAGTGGGGATGGACTTAATTTTATTGTGGGTGTCGTACTTTGTCTGGCCATTACCATACCTGAACAATAAATCTTCATTCAGTTTGCGGGTCAGAGAGATGAAATCCGGATGGGTGGTGGAACGTTCTTTGAGATTCATGGGAACTCCTTAATTTGAGTAGCGCCATTTGAAATTAGCTGGAAACTTAAAAGATCAGCACTATGGAATGACCCTATTTTCTGGAGCAAAAAAAGTCAAGATAAAACCAAGCTCCTAACACGCTACCCAGCGTATCAGCCAGGAAATCTGCAATTTCAGCGGTTCGATCAGGTACAAAGGCCTGGTGGGTCTCATCTGACAGGCCGAACAAGGCGGCAAATACTGCGGCTATGACCCAGATACGGCCTTTGGTAAGATTTGGTTTTTCGCAGGTCAGCGCCCGGGCCGTTAAAAAGGCCAGCAGGGCATAGGCGCTGAAGTGAAGCACCTTATCCTGGTGGATAAATAAAGAGGGGGTGTTCAGGGAGGGAAAGGAAGACTGCCAGAAGATGGCAACGCACAATGCGATCACCGGCAGCCAATAAAGTAAAAACCGCATTCCAGCCGATACTTGTGAACTGGAATGCGGTTTAGTACTCAGCGGTTTCGGGCTCATTGAATTATACGGCCTAAAGAATAATGCTGTCCAAGGTTCTTTCCTTGATGTGACCAGAAACGGCTTCAAGGAAATCCTTGTGGGCCATGCCCATTTTAACCTTGCCGTCCAGGGTTCTGACGGACAGGGTTTTACTATCTTTTTCTTTGTCGCCTATGGTAATGATCAGGGGCACATAGTTGAGTTGGGCTTCCCTGATTTTCTTTTTCAGGGTTTCACTGCGCCCGTCTACATCGCACCTGATTTTGTGAGTCTCAAGCAGTTGTTTGATCTCTTGGGCATATTCGGCCAGGTCATCGTTAATGGGCAGGAGTATGGCCTGTACCGGGGCCAGCCACAGGGGGAACTTTCCTGCAAAATGTTCGACCAGAATGCCGAAGAACCGTTCCATAGATCCATAGATGACCCGGTGGATCATGATGGGGCGGTGTTTTTCATTGTCCTGCCCCTTATAGCTTAAGTCAAACCGTTCCGGTAGAGCCATATCCAGTTGGACCGTTCCGCATTGCCAGGTTCTCCCTAAGGCATCTTTGATATGGATATCGATTTTCGGGCCGTAGAACGCCCCGTCCCCTTCGTTAATGACATAGTCCTGGCCATAGTCGTCCAGAGCGGCTTTCAGGCCGTTGGTGGCCTCTTCCCACTGGGCATCGTCACCAATGGATTTTTTAGGCCGGGTGGACAATTCCAGGTGGAAGGTCAGGCCGAATCTGTTGTAGATCTGTTCTGATAGTCGAAGAACTCCTAAGACCTCTTCACCGATCTGGTCCGGTGTCATGAAAATATGGGCATCATCCTGGTGAAAGGCCCGGACCCGGAACAGGCCGGACAGTGCTCCGGACAATTCATGGCGGTGGACCAGTCCCACTTCCCCTGCCCGCAGGGGAAGATCACGATAAGAATAAGCTTTTGTCTTATAGAGAAGCATGCCGCCGGGGCAGTTCATGGGCTTGATGGCATACTCTTCATCATCAATCACAGAGGTGTACATATTTTCTCTGTAATTTTCCCAGTGTCCGCTCTGTTCCCAGAGTTTGCGGTTGAGCATCACCGGAGTTTTGGTCTCCACATATCCGGCTGCTTTATGCGCTTCTCTCCAATAGTCCAGCAGGGTATTCCACATATCCATGCCTTTGGCATGGAAAAAGGGCATGCCGGCTGCCTCGTCATGGAAGGAGTATAGATCCAGGCGGGTGCCGAGTTTCCTGTGGTCCCGCTTTTTGGCCTCTTCGATCATGTGGACATATTTGTTCAGTTTTTTCTTATCGAAAAAGGAGATGCCGTAAAGCCGCTGGAGCTGCTCCCGTGTCTGGTCTGCCCGCCAATAGGCGCCGGAGATCTTGAGCAGTTTTACCCCTTTTATCATACCGGTATGGGGGATGTGGGGGCCCCGGCAGAGATCAACAAACTTACCGTTTTGATACAGGGAAATCTCCTGATCTTCCAGTTCATTGATCAGCTCGACCTTAAAGGGGTTGTCCTTGAATATCTCAAGGGCTTGCTCTTTGGATACCACGCTTCGCTTAAATGTGGCCTTGGCTTTGACAATTTTCTTCATTTCAGCCTCGATTTTTACCAGCTCATCTTCTGAAATCGGCGGCATGTCAATGTCATAGTAGAACCCGTCTTCCACCACAGGCCCGATGGTCAGCTTGGCATCGGGATAGAGGTTGAGAACGGCTTCAGCCATGACATGGGCGGATGAATGGCGGAGAATTTCCAGACCTTCATCATCCTTGGCCGTAATAAAGCCGATGGCAGCGTCTTCCTCAATGAGGCAGCTTAAGTCAAGGAGCTTACCATCAATCTTCATGGCCACGCAATTTCTGGCAAAGCCTTCGGAAATGCTGATGGCCACATCCATGCCAGTGGGTGGATTGTCAAAATTTTTTACGGCATTATCCGGAAATGTGATCTGAGTCATTGTTTCGTTTCCCAATTATTTAGTTAGTGCTTGAACGAAAACTCACCCATCTGCCGCGTTGCTGCAAAAGTCTGAAATCCTCATGTACAAGAGTACACTCCGGTTTCAGACTTTCTTGCGCCTTGCATATGGGCAAGTTTTC
>PIVQ01001556.1 GCA_003354055.1 Desulfobacteraceae bacterium
CTTACAGAAGGCAAACGTATCGATGGTCGTGCCTTTGACGAAGTTCGCGATATTGCATGCGAGGCCGCATGTCTGCCCAGACCCCAGGGTTCTGCCCTGTTTACCCGTGGTGAAACCCAGGTTATCGGTGTTTTGACCCTTGGATCCGGAATGGACGAACAGCGCATTGAAACCCTGAATGACGGCAACACGACCCGTGCATTCATGCTTCACTACAACTTCCCTCCCTTTTCCGTAGGTGAGGTAAGACGCGCAGGCGGCCCCAGCCGTAGAGATATCGGTCACGGCAACCTGGCCCACAGAGCTCTTGCCAAGGTACTTCCCGCGGCAGAGGATTTTGAATACACCATCCGCCTTGTCGGTGAGGTAACCGAATCCAACGGTTCTTCCTCCATGGGTACGGTCTGCTCCGGCTGCCTGGCCCTCATGGATGGCGGTGTGCCCATCAAAGCACCGGTATCCGGTATTGCCATGGGTCTGGTTAAAGACGGGGATAAAACCGTTGTTCTTTCCGACATCCTGGGTGATGAAGATCATTTCGGCGACATGGACTTTAAAGTGGCCGGTACCAGAGAAGGTATCACTGCTCTTCAGATGGACATCAAGATTAAAGAGTTGTCCAAAGAGATCATGGAAACTGCCCTGAATCAGGCCAACGGCGGCAGAATCCATATTCTGGATGAAATGCTCAAAACCCTTGATAAGTCCAGGGATGAAGTATCACCCCGTGCGCCCAAGATTGTCAGCGTTCAGATCAACAAGGACAAGATCCGTGATATCATCGGCCCTGGCGGCAAGGTCATCCGTGCCATTCAGGCCGATACCAACACCACCCTTGAGGTGAATGATGATGGTATTGTCAAAATTGCAGCTGAGAATGAAGAAGA
>PIVQ01001557.1 GCA_003354055.1 Desulfobacteraceae bacterium
ACGCGTCGATCAGTCAACCATGCCTCCACAAAGGTGGTCAATCATATTGTCGACTTCAATCACTTAGAGGATTATTCTTCTTTGTTTAAAGCAGATTTTTTGTTCTCATGTCTTGGTACTACGCGCAAACAAGCAGGTTCTATTGCCGCCCAACGTAAGGTTGATCTTGAATATCAATTTAAGGCTGCACAGATCGCTGCACAAAATGACATACCTCATTATCTTTTAATTTCATCCAGTGGCGCACAATATAAAAGTAAGAATCCGTACATGAAAATGAAAGGCGAACTGGAACGAAGGGTTCAATCGTTGACGTTTAAGCGTATTAGTATTTTCCAGCCCTCGCTGTTGCTGGGCCAACGGGAGACGTTGCGTCTGGGAGAAAAGATAGGCGGATTCGTGTTGCCTGTTTTAACTGGCATTCCAGGTTTGCGGCGTTATCACCCCATTTCTGGTGAGCAAGTGGCCGAAAAAATGGTTCGGGTTACCCAGCAGGCAGGACCCCCTTTGGAATACTTTCGCCTTGATGAAATGTTTATTAGGAATCGTTACAAAATAACTTGATCTAAATTGTTTCCAAAACCCCTTAAAAGACTGGGTATTTTAAAAACAAAAGATCAAGTAATTTTGGAGCCGATCCTTAGATAGAAAGGAGCTGTTATGTCTTTACTGTTTTCTTCAGTTAAAATAGGGCGAGTTGAAGTCAACAACCGTTTTGTGAGATCCGCCACAAATGAAGGTATGGCAACTCCCAGCGGCGAGGTAACGGACCGGATGATCAAAGTGTATCAAAATCTGGCCAAGGGAGGCGTCGGCCTGATAATAACAGGAAACCTGTATGTAGACGCATTGGGAAAGGTCTCCGACTCCCAGCCTGCAATTGATCG
>PIVQ01000729.1 GCA_003354055.1 Desulfobacteraceae bacterium
AATTATAAGCACGGAAACTCCGACGCTTGTTTGCATGAAAGAAAATAAAAAAAGGGTGCAGATTTCTCCACACCCTTAATTCTGAAAATATTTTATTATCAGACTTCCTGACCGTTTTTGATCAGGGATTTGGCCGACTGCTCGACGCTCATGGCAATGGGGGCCAGGTTATGGGTGGTGCCCACGATCATGTTGGCCTTTTCAATAAGGCCGTTTTCGTCTGTGCTGTAGTCGTGGATCAGGGTGCCCCGTGGGGCTTCCACGTGACCTACGCCCCTACCGGCTTTGGGGGTGACGTCGAACCGGGTCTCTTTGCCGCAGATGGCGGTGTCGGAGAGCAGTTCCAGGGTTTTCTCGCAGGCATAAATCAGTTCGATGAGCCTTGCCCAGTGGTAGAGCAGGGTATGCTGGGCCGGTCTTCCAAAGCTGTTCCGGAACTCTTCCAGTTCAATCTGGGCCAGGGGGGTGGAGATATGGTCGCAGGTGTTGATCCGGGCCAGGCAGTTGGCGCGGTAGATGCCCTTGGGCGCCTCAAGGTTCATGTCGAAGCCTTCATCCCAGGCCTTGGCATAGGGGAACTTACCGTAGGAGGTCTCTTCCACATGTTCACCGATATGATCCAGGTAATCTGTATCGTTGAAATCTTTGAACGTGCCGTCCGGCTTCATCAGCCGGATCTTACCGTCGTAGAAGTTCAGGGCTCCTGCTTCGTCTACAGTACCGATAAAGCCTGTGGTTATAGAGCCCAGGCTGGTCACCTCTTCCATGTAGTTGGGGAAGATGTTCTCCTTGGCATGGGCCACGGTGAACTTGGCAAACTCCAGAAGCGTCTTGGTATCCTCGATCAGGCTGAGCCGCTGGCTGTCGGACATGGGTTTGGCAAAGCCGCCCGGGACGGCGGCAATGGGATGAATAACCTTGCCGGCGAATTTCTCCATCATCATCTGGCCCAGCTGGCGCATCTGGATGACCTGTCTGGCCAGATCCGGGGCTGCCTCGGCGCCAAAATAGGCATCCACGGCCTTGGTAGAGGACAGATGGTGGTGCCAGGGGCAGCCGCCGCTGATTACAAGAATACAACTTCAAAGGGCGATCATCTTATCCTGGCCTCGGGCTTTAAGGCCCCCCGGTTATGGAGGATCCACTGGGACCTGTCCAGGGGGGTGACGCCTTTGTAGACCCGTATTTTTTCCTGGCTCTCCTCACAGGGCTGATACCCGCCGATTCTTAATTTCACCCGACCCTTGCCGGAACAGCAGGCGTTGAATCGTATGCTGTAATCCATGGCCCGGGCCACGGCCACTTGGCCCCTGAGGGTAAATCCCTCCCCTTCAAACAGGGGAACCTCCATGATGGCCTTCATGTTGTTCAGGTCGTTGGTAATGGTGCCCAGCAGATCCCGGGGTGCCTTTATGTCAAAGTCATAAAAGGGTTCAAGCAGCCGAGTACCGGCATTTTTCACGGCATTCATGATGCCCATGGGGGTGGCCAGTAAAAAATCCCCCGGGTTTGAATGCATGGTGTGTTCTTCTCCCTTAAGCAGGCTTATCTTTATGTCGGTGACAGGCCATCCCTTCATGCCCTGGTGCAGGGCCCAGGGAACCGCCCTTGCCACCTCGTTCTGGTATTTTTGACTGATATCATCCACCCCCACTAGGGATTCAAATACCACCCCGGAGTTTAATTCTCCCGGCTCAACCTTGAAGGTCATCACGGCCCAGCAGGGTTTGGGCATGGTATAGCGCACCTCTGCCTGGGCCGCTTCCACAATGGTTTCCTGATAGATCACCTGGGGCGGTTTTATCTTGACCAAAAGATTAAATCTCTCCTGAAGCATGTGGGTCAATATCTCCATCTGCATGGGGCCGATGATCTTCAGGCGAAATTCTCTGTCCTCCTTGTCCCAGGTGAAATCAAGGACAGGATCTTCCATATCCAGGATCTGCAATGCCCGTGACAGCTCCTGGTAGTCCTTGTCCTCACAGGCTTCCACTACAACCTGGAGAACGCTCTGGGCAATGGGTTCCCGGGGGGGAATCTTCATGTCCCGACCCAGGGTGTCCCCGGAAATTACCCCATGGGAAACGGCAATGATGCCAATGTCGTTGCAAGGCAATGCCTTTATCACTTCAAGCCTGCCTGTCCGGTTCTGCAACAGCTGATTGACTTTTATTTCCTTGTCCAGCCGCCGGCAGTACAGGCTGGTCTTGGATTCCACCACTCCGGAATACACGCGCACATGGGCCAGCCTTCCCAATTTATCATGGTGTTCCACCTTAAAGACCTGTGCGCTGGGGCCGGGATCCTGCTGGGGCTGGGCGAGTTGGTCGGGGAGGGACTGAGGCAATGGATTCCGGCAGGGAATCTTGACCAAAGAGTCAGCCAGATCGGCAATGCCCATGCCTTGCTTGGCAATGCCGAAGTGCACGGGAACAAGCGCTTGTGAGCAAATCTTATCTGCAATTTTTTCATCCAGACCTGAAAGACTTGAAAGGGTTTCCTCCAGATAACTTTCCAGGACATCCTCGTCCAGGTCAGCCAGATTTGCAAAGCTTTGGTCCAATAAATTCAGGGAAAAGTCACACAAAGACCAGGGAACCAGCTGGCCGTCCTCTGCCTGGAGATTCAAACAAAACCCCCTGATCTTTAACTCATCCTGGAGATCGGAAAACACCTGATCTCCGCAGGCTCCGGCCCGGTCCATCTTGTTGATAAAAATCAAAGCGGGCAGACCCAGGTCCCTGATGCTTTCCCATATATTCAAGGTATGGGCCTGGACACCTTCCACGGCGGAAACCAGAAGGACGACACCATCCAGGACAGACACGGCCCGGTCCACTTCGGCGGAAAAATCAACATGGCCCGGGGTATCAATGAGGTTTATCCGGGTTCCCTTCCAGTCAAACCCCACACTGGTATTTTGAATGGTAATCCCCCGCTGCTTTTCCAGGGCCAGGCTATCGCTTGTAGTGGAGCCCTTGTCCACGCTGCCCGGGGTTTGGATGGCTCCGGAGTGGAAGAGCAACTGCTCGGTCAGGGTGGTCTTGCCCGCATCCACATGAGCAAGGATCCCTATATTGAGTATTGTTTTTTGCATTGCTGCTTTTAAAATATGACCCTGGTCTTTGTCAATAAAAGGTTATCGGCAGGCCGGCAACATCCTCACGTCAATCTTGTATGCTGCCACCAGGCAATAGTGGTGCCGACTCTTTCAAATTGAATATTCTCAAGTTTTTCGATCTGCCGGATCCAGTCGGCAAGACCTGATGCATGGTGGATTATCAGAGGAGTACTGTTATTGGGAAGAATATCCATGGCCAGCTGATACATGGCAATGGTCCGGTTAACTTCCCGGGAAATATCCGGGGTGTCCCATGGTGTGGGGTGAATAAAACCGTGATTGGCCCCTTCTTCTTTAAGATATCCAAAATGATAGGGGAATTTAGGCTTCAAATCCCGGATGGCCCGAATGGTATCAAGATTCATTTGCCGGGTTACCCCTTTGTTAAGATTTTTTAAAATGGTGTCGTCATAGGATTCAAATCCGATTGAAGCCAGCAGTATCCGGATGTTTTTCTTTTGGGCGGTTTCAAGGGTCTTCTCCAGGGTTTCATATCCTTTCAGGAAATAATCCGCCCGCATGGT
>PIVQ01000096.1 GCA_003354055.1 Desulfobacteraceae bacterium
CTGCAAGCTTTGATTCGGCAGGGATATCCGAATTCAAATTCAGAAAACGGATTTTTGAAAAAAATGAGGTCACAGCATGAAGCTGCTCCCGGTTTATATGGGTAAAAGGAAAAAAATAAATATTTTTCATTGATGTCACACCTTTCTATCATGAACTAAGACGCCCATGGCCTCGATTTTTTTACGGATCTCATCTGCCGTTTCAAAGTCCCGTTTCTGCCGTGCTGTCTCGCGTTCTTTAATGAGAGTATGTACGGCTTTGGAATATTCCATTTTTTTACTGAAATCAAAAACATTTAAAACCCCATCAAGATCTTTAAAACAGTCCCTCAGTCGTTTCGCTCCTAGGGCTCCTATCTTATTCTGGCTGATGAGGCGATTGATGGTTTTAACAATGGAGAGCAAAGCTGAGACCATGGTCGGAACCTTAAGGTCATCGGCCATGGTCGAGACCATTGCCTGACGGATATCATACGCAATCTGCTCAATCTCTTCATTATCAGATCTGCCTGTCACAGCACCCAGAGTCTCAATACACCGGTTGATCTTAGACAGAGTGAATCTGGTATCTTCCAGATTTTTTCTGGATAGGACCAGCGGCTTGCGGTAATGGGCGGACAACAGCCAGAACCTGATGGTTTTCATATCCCACCCCTGGTCAACCAACACATCCAGAGTAAAACCGTCTATAATTTCCTCGCCCAGCGACCCGTCATAACGGACCGGGTGGCAATGCATCCAGATATCGGCAATATCTTCTCCTGTAGCTGCTTTGGCAATGGCAATCTCATTTTCATGATGGGGAAACATCAACTCACTGCTGCCGGTGTGGATATCAAAACGATTGCCAAGATACTTCATTGAGATGGCAGCACACTGGAGATGAAGAGAGGGTCTTACATTACCCCACTCGGTTTTTATTCCCACACCCTGTTTAAGCTCGGACAGCCGAACCCGTTTGAGCAGGGTAAAATCCTTTGGATTCTGTTTTTCATACTCATCCAGATCCACGGTGGCCCCAAGACGTATTTTATCGAGATCCACATTGGAAAGCTGACCATACTCATTGAGACTTGAGAGATCAAAATAAACCGAGTGCAATTTTTCATAGGCATGATTTTTATTCACAAGAAGTCTTGCCAGATCCGTCATTTCAGCGAAGTGATCAGAGACTCTGGGCAATGCCTGGGCACGGCGCATCCCCAGGCTGTCCAAATCTGATTCAAAGGCAGCAAGATGGGGCCTTGTAAATGCATCAAGGGAAATTCCTGCATTCCTTGCCCCTTCAATGGTTTTGTCATCATAATCCGTAATATTAATGACATGATTTACCTTGAACTGCTGATATTCAAGGTATCTGACCAGAAGATCTGTAAAGGCATACCTGCGGAACTGGCCGATGTGAAGTCTTTGATGAATGGTGGGGCCACAGGTGTATACCCCGATATTGGCATCCCCGGTCGACTCAAACGCCTGTTTTCCCCTGGAAAGTGTATTGTAAAGATTCAGATGAATGCTTTTTTTCACAGAAAAAAGTTCAGTGGACAGGTAGCGTTCACCACTATCCGGAAGAATGGCAACCACAACGCCTTTTTGAATCCGTTCGGCTTCCTGTATAGCCACGGCCACGGCTGCACCGGAACTCATTCCCACAAAAAGGCCTTCGGTTCTTGCCAATTGTCTTGCCGTATCAAAGGCGGTATCATCGTCAATGTGGATGTTTGCATCCAGAATGGACTTATCAAATATTTCAGGAGTATATGATTCTTTCATGTTTTTGAGCCCCTGAATTTTATGTCCTAAATACGGCTCAGCGCAGACGATCCTAATATCCGGATTCTTTTCCTTAAGATACCTGGAAAGCCCCATAAGGGTACCGGAAGTACCGATGGTGGCTACAACCGAAGTCAGTTGTCCTTTGGTCTGCTCAAAAATTTCCGGACCTGTTGTATGATAGTGGGACATCCAGTTTGCCTGATTATTATACTGATCTGTGAGAAAATATTGATCCGGGTTTTCTCTGGCCAGACGATAGGCCTCTTCAATGGCCCCGTCCGACCCCAGGTGTTTGGGGGTAAGAATGATGTCAGCCCCCCTGGCACGGAGAATCCGAATTCTCTCCTCACTGGCATTTTCCGCCATGGTCAATGCAATGCGATACCCTTTTATCGCGCAGATCATGGCCAGTCCTATCCCGGTGTTCCCCGAGGTTGCCTCAATTACCGTTTTTTCAGAGGTCAACTCTCCTGAGTCTTCGGCCTGATTGATCATATAAAGGGCAGCCCGGTCCTTTATGGAGCCACCGGGGTTCATATATTCCAGTTTGGCAAATATTTTCACCCCTGGAACTGGGTTAAGTTTTTTTATTTCCACAAGCGGGGTATTGCCGATTGAATCGATGATGGAGGTGGTCATTTTTTTCCTTTCATCACTGGCTGTTCAAACCATTATGTTTTCAGCCATTATCCTTGACTTTTAACCTATAAAATGGCTTTATACAGTAAATTTTAATGATGTGCAATTTATTAAGTGGAAAGCCCATGTACCGTTTGTTTTCACGAAAAAACCTGCTGCTGACAGCTGTTTTTGCCCTTTTTTTATGCCTGGTATCCGTCACCTGTTCTTGGGCCATGTCTACGAAAGAAGACCCTAAAGAGGTCTCCTGGCACATTTCCGCACTCATGGTCACCTATGATAATGAGCGGGAATTGTATGTTGCAGAGGACAATGTCATTATCACCGGTGGGGAAACCCGGCTGGAAGCAGACTATGTCGAATTTTCAAACATCACAAAGGATGCATTTGCCCAGGGTAATGTACTGTTCATCTCCGGTGAAGATACCATCACCTGCAATGCCATGCAGATCAATCTGCTCACGGAAAAAGGCACCATTAACAAAGGCACTATCTTTGTCCAGGACGGTAACTATTATATTTCCGGTGAAAATTTAAAAAAAACCGGAGAGTTCACCTATGATGCCGAAAAGGGTACCATCACCACATGTAACGGAGACACTCCTGACTGGAAAATCACAGGCAGGAATATAAAAGTAACCGTCGAAGGATACGGCACAGCTAACAATACCGCCCTTTGGGCAAAAAAAATGCCTGTACTTTACTCTCCCTATCTGGTTTTCCCGATAAAAAACAAAAGACAGACCGGTCTTTTGTTCCCTCTAATTTCAAGCTCCGATAAAAGGGGTTTTGAATATGAGCAACCTCTGTTTATTGCCATTTCCAGAAACACGGATGCGACCGTATATGCGCACTATATGGCAGACAGAGGGACAAAGGTAGCTGGAGAATTCCGTTATGTTCTGGATGACAAGTCCAAGGGCATGATGATGATGGATTATCTGAATGATGATAAACTTGGGGACGGTACCGATGATACTAATGATGTAAAATATGGATATGCGTCAACCGGAGATCGGACCAACCGCGACCGTTACTGGTTCAGAATGAAGCACGACCAGGCCCTTCCCTATGAATTTAAGGCAAAACTGGACCTTGATTATGTAAGTGATGCCGATTATCTTTTGGAATTTAAAGATGGATTTACAGGGTTTGATGCTACCAATTCTTATTTTGAAACCATGTTTGGACGCAGTTTAGATGAATACGATGATACCACCCGTAAAAACAGCCTCCTGGTCACCAGAACCTGGTCTAAGTACAATTTAAACATCCAGACACTTTGGTATGACAACGTGGTGGCCAGACAACAGGATACAGATGACACAACTCTCCAGACCCTTCCAAGTATTGAGTTTGATGCCTCGCGCCAGACCATAGGAGAATCCAATTTTTACTATAAGTTAGATTCTGAATTCCGGTCTTTTTACAGGCAGGATACCACAGCCACCGCGGTAAACGGTCAGCGAGTAGATATTTACCCCAAATTCTATTATCCCACCAATTTGGGTAAATCTTTCTTCTTTGAACCGTTCATCGGTCTCAGGGGGACAGGCTGGCATACGGAGAGCTTTACAGATAACAGTGGTGATGACACAGATTTTCGTACCCGGGGCCTGTATGATATAGGCGCTCAGCTATCAACAAGTCTCAACCGGGTCTTTATCCTGAACGAAAGCTTTGCAGAAAAAATCCAACATACAATCGTACCCAAATTAGAGTATAGTTTCAGACCGGACGAAGACCAGGACGACCTGCCCTCTTTTGACAGTATTGATGACATTAGTGAAGAAAACCTGATCACATGGTCTCTGAGCAATACTTTCACATCAAGAAAGTCGATTGATAAACCTGATGGCACCACTTTCAATCAATATAAAGAGCTGGCTTGGTTCAAACTCTACCAGGATTATGATATTCGCTATGAGCGGGATGACGCTGACGCTGCGGACAAGCCCTGGCAAAATCTCAAACTCAAATACGAACTAAATCCCTTTCAATATTTGAGCAGCAATGGAGATATTGCGCTGGATCCCTATGACCGACATTTTACCGAAGTAAAAGTCGGGGCAACTGTTCGGGACAACCGGGGAGACAGCATTTACACCTCATACAGGTATACACAGGGCAGTACATCCCATACCTGGTATACACAGTTTAAAGTTATGATGACAAACTATCTGATGGCCTATTATTCATTTGAGAGTGATCTTGAGGATAACAAAACCATCGAAACCCGTACCGGTATTGAACTGGACAAAGAGTGCTGGGCACTGGCACTGGAAATCAAAGATGAATCCGCAGAAAGAACCATAGCCTTCATGGTTACCTTGAAGGGGATAGGAGAATTCGGCAGCAAATGATAAAAGGACTTCAATGGTTTGCCCTCCTGACACGGAGTAATTTTGAACAGACGGTATATACCAAAATCTGTCAGAAAAGAATCGATGCATTTCTTCCCAAAATGCGAAAGCCGAGCAAACGAAAAGATAGAAAGATGATGATTGAGCTCCCATTGTTTCCGGGATACATCTTTGTCAAATCAACACTGGCATCAGCAGATCAGCTTCAGATTCTCAAGACCACAGGAGCTGTGAGACTCTTAGGCAATACCCAGGGGCCGGTTCCGATTCCGGAAAGCCAGATTGCCTCTTTAAAGCTGTTAACTTCTGCCGGCCAGGACTTGATTACCGGTACAATTGTTCAATTGGAAAAAGGGGATCCTGTGATACTACTGGAGGGTCCTATGGCTGGATTAAAAGGAGAATTTTACCGGTATAAGGGTCAAGGCAGGGTAATTGTTAAAATTGATCTCCTGGGTCAATATGCCGGTTTGGAAGTGGATTCGGACCATGTAGAAAAAATACCGAATCTTTTATCATAACTCCTTGACTTTTTATTGAATTTTAATTAAAACCCAGACAAAAAATAAGAGATATTTTTAACGTTTTTGAGGTTCTATGAATAAACTTGAATTGATTTCCACTTTAAAGGACAGGGCAGACCTGACCAAGGCTGAGGCTGCAGAAGTTATTAAAATTTTTTTTGATTCCCTTGCGGACTCATTTGTAAAGGGAGAACGGGTTGAAATCCGGGGCCTGTGCAGCTTTCATATCAAAGAGTATAAAAGCTATGTGGGCAGAAATCCCAAAACAGGACAAAAAGTAGATATCCCTCCCAAGCGCCTGCCGTTTTTCAAATGCGGCAAGGAACTAAAAGAGCGGGTCGACTATTAAACCTTTTCGAGCGATCAATGGATGTCAAATTTTGATCAGAATCCTGCTCGATCCGAAACCATACCCTCACATGGTTTGAGATCTACACCCTTATCTGAATTAACACATAGCATTCAGACAGGTAGAATTCCGAATGCCCTTCTTTTTTCCGGTGCCATAGGCACGGGAAAAAATGAAGCGGCATTTGAATTTGCAAAACTATGCAATTGTATTGCCGGCAAGTCCCTGTCATGCGGGCAGTGCCCCTCGTGCAAAAAGATCGATGCCGGGATGCATCCGGATATGATTCGCCTTGGGCTGGAAGAAACTAAAAAAATCATTTCCATCTCCCAGATCAGGGGAGTGGGGCGATTGCTTTCAGCCAAGCCCAACGAGGCAACACATCGAATGGTATTGATACAGGATGCCGAGTCGATGAATGTTCAGGCGCAAAATGCCCTGCTTAAGGTTTTGGAAGAGCCTCCGGAAAACACATTTTTTATTTTAACGGCTGTCCGGACAGCGCCGCTGCTGCCCACCATATTGTCCCGATGCCGCCTTTTTAAATTTTTTGCGCTCTCTGCCGACCAGATCCGGAAAATTCTGATCGATCAGCATGGTATTCCCCCACAAACCGCCCATATAGTATCCAGAACCATTGGGCCTGATGAAACCCACGCCATTGAGTGTGCCAAAGGTATTAACTCACCGATCTCTGACTCACCGATCTCTGACTCGGATGTCTCTGACTGGCAGAAGCTGAGAGTCTGGATCATCAGGGAAATTATCGAGTTAATGAGAGGCGCAGCTCACCTACGGGGTAGAAAAGGATTGGGAATCTCACAAAAATTATCGGCAAATCCTGACCGTATTTCCGATGCCATGGCCATTGTACGTACGGTTTTAAGGGATTTATGCATTTTCAAGTACGATGCCAATCTTATAGTTAACCTTGATTTTTTTGACGCATTTAAAGATATTAGTCAGATACATGTTTACCCGACATTTCTTGAATGGCTGAAAGACCTTTATGAAACGGAAAAAAGGCTGGACTCCAACAGCGGCCACAGACTGACTCTGGATCGCTTTTTCCTGAAATTGTCATTACCTAAGGGATTGACGCAGATATGATAAAAGTGGCTGGTATTAAATTTAAAACAGCAGGAAAAATATATGATTTTAAAAGCGGTGCCTTTGTGTTGAACCTGGGCGACCGCGTTATTGTTGAGACTGAGCAGGGATTGGGCTTTGGAAGCATTGCCAAGCAGCCCCATGAGGTGGAAGGCGGTGAAAAAAAGTTCAAAAGCATCGTCCGGCTTGCCACTAAAGAAGACTTTATAAAACGGGACGAGCTCAAACACTTAGAAAAAAGAGCTTTTGAGTTCTGTATCCAATGTATCAACGACCTGGGCCTTTTGATGAACCTGTTCAGTGTGGAAAGCACCTTTGACAGGAACAAACTCACCTTTTTCTATACGGCAGACGGCCGAATTGATTTTCGGGAGCTGATCAAGCTTCTGGTCAAAGAGTACAGCATCCGCATCGAGATGCGGCAGGTGGGCATCCGGAATCTGTCCAAACATTGCGGCGGGGTTGGTAAATGCGGCAGGGAACTCTGCTGTTCCTCCTTTATGCAATCCTTTGAACCGGTATCCATAAAAATGGCCAAAGAACAGGGCCTCTCATTGAACCCCACCAAAATCTCCGGGGTATGCGGCCGTCTCATGTGCTGTCTGACCTTTGAAAATAAGACCTATAAACATTGTAAGAAAAAAATGCCCAAACTGGGCAAGCCCATTACCATTGAAGCAGGCAAGGGAAAGGTCGTCCGTCAGAATGTACTCAAGGAAAGTATTACTGTTCGGATGGAAGACAGGACAGAAGTGGAAGTACCTTTAACAAAATTGAAAAAAAACACGACAGGACCCCAGAAAAAATGAGCCAGCCAATGAGTCACCAATTTTATACCACCCCTATCTATTATGTGAATGCAAAACCCCATCTGGGGCATGCCTATACATCCATTGCCGCAGACGTGTCCACCCGGTTTAAAAAAATGGTAGGGTGTGATACATTTTTTCTAACCGGTACTGATGAGCACGGGGATAAAATCGTTCAGGCTGCGGAAAAGGAAAATACGTCTCCCAAGGCGTATGCAGATAAAATTTCCCAATTGTTTCAGGATTTGCTTCCCCTGCTCCATATTAAAAACGACCGGTTTATCAGAACCACTGATTCGGATCATATTGAGGTGGTACGATCCATATTAACAAAAATCCATGATAGCGGTGATATATATTTCTCCAGTTATGAAGGATTGTATTGTTTTGGCTGCGAGAGGTTTTACCAGGAGCGGGAGCTTGTGGAAGGCAAATGTCCGGACCATGGGGTTGCGCCTGAAATCATCAAAGAATCGAATTATTTTTTCAAGATGAGCAAATACCAGGAATGGCTCATTGACCACATAAAATCCAACCCTGACTTTATACAACCGGAACAATATAAGAATGAAATCCTGTCCTTTCTAAAAGAGCCCCTTGAGGACCTTTGTATTTCCAGACCCAAAACCAGACTGACCTGGGGAATCACCCTGCCCTTTGACGAAGATTATGTGACCTATGTCTGGTTTGATGCTCTGGTAAATTATGTTACAGCTCTGGGATATCCAGATGGGGAAAAGTATAAAACCTTCTGGCCCACGACCCGGCATTTTGTGGCCAAAGATATTATCAAACCCCACGGCATCTATTGGCCTATCATGCTTAAGGCAGCAGGGATGCCAATCTACAACGGCCTCAACGTTCACGGGTTCTGGAATGTTCAGGGCAGTAAAATGTCCAAAAGTATCGGTAATGTAACCGACCCCGTAGAAGTCACCGGAGAATACGGAGTTGATCCCTTCCGGTATTTCCTCATGCGGGAAATGGTATTCGGCCTGGATGCCAATTTCACCGAAGATGCCATAGTGGCAAGAATCAACTCAGATCTTGCCAATGACCTGGGCAACCTCTTTTCCAGAGTATTGTCCATGAACCACAGGTATTTCAAAGGTCAGGTCATGGGCTCGAACCCAGAGCTGTCTGTCCAATACAGTCTTGAGGCTGACGCTGTCAAAGCCATTGACGGATTTACCAAGGCCATGTCATCTTGCAAATTCCACCAGGGGTTGATTGCGGCTTGGGAATTCATATCAACCATGAACAAATATATTGATACCAACGAGCCGTGGGCTCTGGCCAAAGACGAAAACAAAGTAACTGCGCTGGGAGAGGTGCTTTATCAACTGCTGGAAGGGCTGCGGTGCGTTGCCGGCCTTATATCTCCGGTCATGCCGGAGACCAGCCGGAAGATGACGATAGCTTTGGGGCTTGAACTGCCGCAAACCGGATTTTTCAATCTTGAACAGATCCGCCCCTGGAATCAGATTCCGGCAGGTGTTACACTTGAAAAACCTGCGATTCTCTTTCCAAGAATTGAGGTTAAAAAAGAAAAGACACCGCCGCCGGCCAAACCCTTTAAACCGGCCCTGAAAGAAGAGATCACCATTGACGAGTTTTCCAAAATTGATCTTCGGGCAGGCAAAATCATATCTGCGGAAAAAATAGAGAAGTCCAAAAAACTGCTCAAGCTCCAGGTGGATCTTGGGGCGGAAACCCGTCAGATTGTTGCCGGAATCGGTAAAAGCTATACCCCGGATCAGGTGATAGGAAAAGAGGTGATTGTTGTGGCCAACCTTAAAGAGGCCAAACTCATGGGAGAGATTTCCCAGGGTATGATCCTGGCGGCCAGCAAGAAAAAAGACCTGATTCTGTCAGGATTTGAGAATTCCCCACTGCCGGGTAATCCGGTCAAGTGATGTTTAAAAAAACTGAATAACCAACGGATAGTTGTTTGTATACATTTAAAAAAGAAAATTCCTGGCGCCAGCATCAGTCAGACTTTATTATAGAACGGCGAAAGAGAACCCTTTTGCGGAGTTCTACAAGAGTTGTAACTTTCCTGGGTCTTCTCACAGGCCTGATTATAGGCGGGGTTTACCTTTTTAATCTTGATCTGACCCTGAACAAAAAAACGAATCTATCTTCATCAAAAAAAGAAAGCACAGCCCCAACTGCCAAAGCACACCTGGCAAAACCTGCACTTCGTCAACTTATCCGAAACACGGCCTTTTTAAATGCAGAACGTGATATTTTCTTTGTGGATACCCCGTCTGAAAGCTATACGGTCAGAACCCAATTGGACACCCGCCTCCAGACCAGTTTGAACGCCACCCTGAGTCGGTTAAAAACCCTGACCCGCGGCAAACCCCAGCGTATTGCCATGGTTGCCCTTGACAGCAACACCGGTTTTATAAAGGCCATGGCAGGATTTGACCTTGACGACCCAAAGGCAAACCCCTGTACAGCCTCGGATTACCCTGCGGCCAGCATTGTAAAGATTGTGACTGCATCTGCTGCCGTGGATGCTCTGGGGTATACTGCTTCGACCCCCCTTTACTTTAACGGGAATAAATATACACTATACAAACGCCAGCTTACGGATAAACGAAACAAATACACCACGCGTGTAACCCTGGCACGTGCCTTTGCAGATTCCATCAACCCGGTATTCGGTAAAATCGGCAAGCTCTATCTTGGCCGTGAAAAACTCAACGCCTACGCCCATAAATTCGGATTCAACCAGGGACCTGATACAGACTTTCATTTGACGCCCAGCCGTTTCAGTGTAACCGAAAGCGACTACCATCTGGCAGAACTGGGGTGCGGATTCAACCGACAAACTGAAATTTCCCCCGTTTTCGCTGCCATGATGGTCGGGACAATCCTCAATCAGGGAGACACATTGGTTCCACGTATGGTAACCAAGGTTGAGACATCAGGCCAGGATTTAATCTACAAAAGCCGGAAAGAAATCTATAAGACCCCTATTTCTCAAAAATCCGCAGAGGAAATGATCCGGATTATGAAAAGAACCATTTCCAGCGGAACCGCCAGAAAATCATTCAGGGGCTTTTCCAGAGATAGAGTGCTGTCAAAATTGACACTCGGTGGTAAAACAGGCTCACTTTACAATAAAAAACGCACGGTCAAATACGATTGGTTTACTGGGTTCGGGATAGAAAAAGCCACTGGCAGTTCTCTGGTGGTTGCCGTTGTGGTAGGACATCGTAAATATATCGGAACCCGGGCCAGTACCCATGCCAAAAATATATTAAAAACGTATTTCAGGCCGGCTTCAGGAACAAAAAAATAAACGACCGTAACGAACTTATGGCTGACAGAGAACCCATGCTTGGATGAAAACTTGCCCATATGCAAGGCGCAAGAAAGTCTGAAACCGGAGTGTACTTTTGTACATGAGGCTTTCAGACTTTTGCAGCAACGCGGCAGATGGGTGAGTTTTCGTTCAAGCAATAGCTTATACTGCACCCTCATAGACAGGTGGAGAGATATGATAAAATTAGGGAAAAAAAAGAAAAAATTAATATTAAATTTATTCCGTAAATTAGGGACATTCCGAATTGAAGTGGGAAAATCCATTTCCCGTGCAGGAGAAAACAGCCTGATTCTCTTTCCGGACCATCCCAATGTTTTAAGTTGCGGTATTTCGGCATTTGTGGCCTTTAAAGGCAAATCCAGCCCGGAGTCATATAATCTGCCCCGGATTTCTAATGCCCTTGATACTCTTTCAGCAAATAGGCTTCCTGAAGAGGGACACACAGAGTACACCCTGCATGAGGATTATCTGGGTGGAGAGACACTATTGGCAAGCCTGTGTAAAGCCGCACAGGGACTGAAGCAGGAAAACATTTTTACAGCACTCTACCTCGATTCGGATCAGGAGGATGCCTTAAAAGGAATTATCAATAATCTTGACCAAATCGTCCGGGATGAACAGCGCAGCTTTAAAGCCCTGACCTCAAACCTGTCAACCAATGATGTGGAACTTGTTTCAAACCGATTGGAAAAACTAAAAGATGTCTTCTGGTGTCTGAATAAAGAAGTACTTGAAAATATCTTTGCCATCCGGAATCTGACCAGCCTTCATGATCCTGCAACCCAACAATCCGGAATAGGAATTTTCAAGCGCATCAACGCAGTACTCAACAGCATTGACCGTTTAGAAGTTCGCGGCCGGGATTCTGCGGGTATTTCGGTCATGTTTACCCTGTCCGATAAAGAGTTTGGACGCTATCGCAAAGCCTTAGGAGAGGCAGGCCTGACAGACGCTCTTAAAAAAAGAACCAACCATCAGGTGCTGGCCAACAACAGCATCACCATCAAGGCCGCCGTAGGCCCGACCCAGGAAAGCCTTGCCACCATTTCCTTTGTCTATAAATTTGCCGCTGAAATCGGTGCCCTCGGAGATAATATATCCTTTATCAGAAGCCAGATCAAAAATGATCATCTGCTTCAGAACCTGGCCGGATTCAAGCTTGAATCCAACTCCGTTTCCGCTCATACCCGGTGGGCATCAGTTGGAGATATCACCGAAGCCAACTGCCATCCTGTGGACAATGCCCCCACTGATAAAGAAATGACAACATCGGGTATTATCCACGTCTGTCTCAACGGGGATATTGATAATTATCTGGAACTAAAAACCGAATATGAAGCCAGATACGATAAGATACATTCAAGCATCAATACAGATACCAAACTGATTCCCCTTCAGATTGAACACCACCTGAAACTGGGCGCCCCCATAGAAGAGGCATTTCGCTTGGCTGTCAATGAATTTTCCGGTTCCCATGCCATCAGCATGCATTCGGATCTGGCACCCGGAAAATTATTTCTGGCCCAGAAGGGCAGCGGGCAGGCCATATTTGTGGGCATTGCACAGGACCACTATATCGCCGCTTCAGAGCTTTACGGGGTCGTAGAAGAAACCCAAAATTATATCAAACTCAACGGTGAAGGCAAGGGACAAATCGTCATCCTTGACCAGCACTCTGCCGGCGGAATTGAAGGTATCCAATCCTTTTACTATGACAATCAGCCCATAAAACTTGGATCCCAAGATGTTCTGACGAGCCAGATCACCTCCAGGGATATTGACCGCCAGGAATTCCCACACTATTTTCTAAAGGAAATTTCAGAATCCCCTCTCTCGGTTGAAAAAACCCTTGAAAATAAGTTCAGATTAGATTCGGATTCAGGCCTGCTCAAAATCAGCCTTGAACAGAAAATCATCCCGGACAGCCTTGAGGCAGACCTTACATCCGGGAAAATAAAACGGATTTATTTTATCGGCCAGGGTACTGCAGGCATCGCAGCCCAGGGGTGCGCCGACCTGCTGACCTACTATCTTGGGGACAAATCCCTGGATATCCGGGCGTCGAAATCCTCGGAACTGTCCGGCTTCTGCATCATTGGTAACGGAGAATGCAAAGATACCATGTCTGATACCCTGGTGGTGGCCATCAGCCAGTCCGGAACGACCACAGATACCAACCGGACCGTGGACATGATCAAGGCCTGTGGCGCAAAAGCACTGGCCATTGTCAACCGCAGGGATTCAGACCTGACCTTTAAAACCGACGGGGTACTCTATACCAGCTCCGGCAGGGATATTGAAATGTCTGTGGCATCCACAAAGGCGTTTTACTCCCAGCTCACGGCAGGGGCTGTCCTCAGCCTCCACCTTACTGCGATTCTAAAGGCCAGGACTGCCGAATTTATTTCCGATCAGCTTCAGACCCTGATGGATTTACCCAAAAAAATGCAGACGGTTCTGGATATGAAACCTGAGATAAAATCTTCGGCTGACCGTCTGGCAGTAACCAAAGACCATTGGGCGACCGTTGGCTCCGGCGCCAACAAGACCTCCGCCGATGAAATACGCATTAAGTTGTCGGAGCTCTGTTACAAGACCATATCTTCGGATTTTGTGGAAGATAAAAAACATATCGACCTGTCCTCAGAACCCCTGATCATTGTCTGTGCCGCAGGCACAAGGGAGAGCGTACTGGGAGACATCATCAAAGATACAGCAATCTTCCATGCCCACAAGGCCTGCCCCATTGTGATTACGACCCAGGGGGAAGACAGGTTTGACCTTTATGCCAAAGATGTGTTTAAAATTCCTGAAATTCAGGAACATTTTGCCCCCATTCTCAACACCCTTGTGGGTCATATATGGGGGTATTATGCTGCCCTTGCCATCAATGAAAGTTCAAGATTCATGTATGATGCGAGAACGCGGATTCAGGACACCCTGGATGAGTACCGGCAAAAGGGACACGACGCTTATGAAGTGCTTCTTGAAAATACCTTCCGGGAAAAAATAGCCGTCTTTTACAACGAATTTTCGCAAAAGAGACGGAACAGCGGATTTCCGGCAGCCATCGGCCTTGATACGATTGCCAATATCACCCTGCTTCTCAAATATCTGTCAGGCAGATTACCGGTGTCGGACTTTGAAATTGATTTTGGCATCAAAGGGACCCCGTCCAATATGCTGTCAACCTTTTTTGACAATATGGGACATGCCATCAATACCATGGCCCGGCCTGTGGATGCCATAAAGCACCAGGCAAAAACAGTTACCGTGGGCACCAGCCGAATAAGCGAAACCTTTGACGGGCTTATTTTTGACTCTCTTAACGACCATAAAATTCAGATTTCCCAGCTGACCTACAAAAACGTTCTGGTCATTAAAAACCTTCAGGAAATCATCTCCAGAATCAACGGTGCCCTGCTGTACCGGATCTCGGGCCTGAACCTCCTGGGAGAGGTCTCCAACGATACCCGGATTGAAGTGGTTTCTAAAACCGGAGCTCTGGTCAATGAAACCTCACGGGTCGAAACAGACCATAGGCTCAAAGGCACCAAAAATATCATTGTCAGGGAAGGTAATGTCTATATTGGAAAAGGCAGGAAGGATAACAAGAGTATCCTGGTCATACCGGTCATTTCCGCCTCTCCGTCCAGTCCGAATATTATTGAATATATCCTGTCGCTGAATGTGGCCTTTAAATCGTCCCAAGAGGTGACCCTGCTCAAAAAGATAAAGGCCCTGGGCGGAAAATACACCAGGCTGAAAGACTGGATTCTTGAAAGTGAAAACATTACCTGGGATGACAAGTATTTGAATCTGATTGAAATCGAAACCCTTTTCGGTGCCAGTGCCGAAAAAGCAGTGGAAGCCATTATTGGGAAAATAGAGTAATTCAGGCCAGATGTTTATTCAACATTTTTCCCAGGGTATCAATTAAAAAGGGTTTTTCAATGCTTGCCGTAAATCCAAAAGAACGGGGAGAGGCAATGGCTGAATCTTCGGAATATCCCGACGCAACAAAGACCGGAATATCCGCAGAAAGTTTACGGATCTGCTTCACGGTCTCCTTGCCGCCCATGCCTCCCGGAATTGTGAGATCCAGAATCACTGCGGCCAGGGCCTTCCCCGTATCCATCTGCTTTTTAAAAATCTCCAGTGCCCTTCCTCCGTCCCGGGCAGCCATAACGGTAAATCCCATATCCTCAAGCATCTGGGCCAGCATATCACGAATCATGACTTCATCGTCCATGATGAGTATCCGGCCTTCCCCCTTATAAATAAAGGATTCCTCTTCCTCCGTGATCCGACCGATCTCACCTGTGGCTGGCAAAAAAACATGAAAGCTGGATCCTTTTTCCAGTTCGGATTCCACAGTGATAATACCGCAGTGGCGCTTGATAATAGAGTAGGATGTGGCCAGTCCAAGACCGCTCCCGGCCTGTTTTGTGGAAAAAAAAGGATCAAAAACCCGTTTCAAATATTTGGGCGCAATACCGGTACCTGTATCTGAGATGGTAATTTTTATATATTTCCCTGGAGCAAGGGAAATATCAGGCATAGACGTTTCCCGGTGCAGATTCTCAGCGGCCACTAAGACCG
>PIVQ01001558.1 GCA_003354055.1 Desulfobacteraceae bacterium
ACCGTCCACAGAGGTGAAGATGGATTCATGGATCCGTTTCTGTTGTAGAGAGTCTTTAGGCGGTTCAACCGGTTTACCTTTCAGGAACAGATCAATAGACCGGGCAGCACGCCTTCCGCCGCCAATGGCATCAACAACAAGGGCAGGGCCGGTTGCGGCATCACCCCCTGTGAAAATATAGGGGATTGAAGACTGCAAAGTTGCAGGATCGTTGTCAATCGTATTCCAGCGGGTCAATTCCAGATCATCCATTCTTGAATGTGGATCTTTATCCTTAAAAGAGGGATCCGGCGCCTGACTAATGGCAGAGATGACCATATCAACGTCCAGTATCGTTTCAGATCCTTCAACCGGTACAGGCCGTCTTCTGCCTGAAGCATCCGGTTCACCCAGTTCCATCTTCAGGTACTCAAGGCCTTTAGCTTTACCGTCATCATCTCCAATGACCCGTGTGGGGGCTGCAAGGAATACAAATTCAACGCCTTCCTCTTCTGATGCAACAATTTCCACTTCATTGGCAGGCATTTCATTCCTGGTTCTTCTGTAAACAATGTACACTTTTTCAAGACCAAGCCTTAGCAGTGTTCTGACGCAGTCAATGGCACTGTTTCCACCGCCTACTACAGCAGCGGTTTTCCCTAATTCCATTTCCTGGCCGCTGGAAAATCTCTGGAGCCAATCAATTCCTTTATAACATCCGTCAAGGTCCTCCCCTTCAATTCCAAGAGCATAATCTTTCCATGCACCCATTCCCATGAATATGGCATTATATCCCGAGGCCATTAAAGAGCCTAAGCCAAAATCTTCACCGAATCTAACATGGGTAAAGGCTTTGATACCCAGGTCCAGAATGCCCTGGATTTCCCAGTCTAGAACCTTTTTGGG
>PIVQ01000730.1 GCA_003354055.1 Desulfobacteraceae bacterium
AATTGGGAAAGCATTTTTTTACATTAGGCGGTCTGCCGTAGTCTAATATGGTCTGAAATTCATCATTATATATATTGGCCATGGTTATATTTTCCTCCCATCGTCATTGCATATATTAAATTAGTTTAGTTTATCTTTTTTTGTCATGAAAACGCCCTAAAATCAAGCCTTATTGGTTACTGAATAGCTATTCATATGGCGCTTTATGGATTGAAAATGAGGTTTAGATAGAGATGAATTGAAGCTCATTTTTGTAACACTCTGTAAAAACAAGTAAAATCCATATGTTTGTCGGAAAGTATTATAATAATTGGGACTTGACATTTGTTGGAATCTGTTGTTAGATTGATGAATCATTATTCATTTGACCAAAAAGGGGCCAAGGGATTTGCAGAAAAATAAAAGCGAAAAATATAACAAAATATTAAACAGCGCAGGGGCTGTGTTCGCAGAATTCGGGTTTCATAAAGCCACGATTTCCCAGATTGCGTCCAAGGCCGGTGTGGCAGACGGCACCCTGTACCTCTATTTTAAAAACAAAGACGACATCCTGTATCAATTTATCTCTTTTAAAACCATGGAGGTGTTTGAAAAGATGAATTCGGCTGTGGCCGTGGGTACAAACGCAGAAAATAAACTGCGTAACCTGATCCGCTGCCACCTTCAGGAGTTTCAAAACGATAAAAATATGGCGATTATTTTTCAGTCGGAGGTGAGGTACTTAAGAGATATTGAATCCCAGATCAAGGATATCTCAAAAATGTACCTGGATCTTCTGTCTGACATTATCGAGCAGGGGCAGATCGAAGGCACCATGAGACAGGACCTTTTTGTGGGGCTTGTCAAACGGTACATCCTGGGTGCTGTGGAAGGGGTTATTTCTACCTGGGTATCAGCCCATGGCAGATATGACCTGGTCTCTATGGCCGATCCTCTGGTGGATTTGTACCTGACCGGTGTCAAAGGGAACTAAACGCCGTACAGTATATAAATGGTAATAATTTCATAAACATGGCTTTTCTCTTGACGACAAAGGCCATGTTTACTAAAGCTCACTGAGCCTGAATTCATAATATAAAAATATAGCGGGAGGTAAAGCAATATGTCATCGATAGTTGGTCCGGCAAGTTATCAACTGTTCGGGTTTTTCCCAGTGGTTATTCTCTCAATCATTCTGCCTGTCATTGGTATCGGTCTTTTTGCCTATATCATGGCTAGGAGGATAGCACCCCTGGTAAGGGCAACCCCGGACAGCCGGTTTAACCGGATTCCGGAACGTGTTGTCAATCTGGCCATTGTCTGGCTGGCCCAAATCCGCCAACCCCGGTATATGCTGGCCGGTGTGCTTCACATTGTAATTTTTGCAGGTTTTCTGGTGTTGTCCATCCGGTCTTCCAGTCTTGTGATTGTCGGTATTTCCGACGGATTTGTACTGCCAGGGTTTGACGGCATCATCGGCGCCATTTACAATTTTATCAAAGATTATGCAGCCACAGGTGTTCTGGTTGCATGTATAATCGCTGCCATTCGAAGAGGGGTATACAGACCCGCACGGTATGCCGTGCCTGAAAAATATGGGAAAGATCATACTTCCGAGGCCGTTTTTGTCCTGGGTATCATCTCTACCCTGATGATTTCCGAAAGTCTGTTTGAAGCATCCGAGCTGGCCTATGCCTTTCAGGAAACCGGAACAGTCCATTTTGTAGCCCCGCTTTCCCTGGTGTGGATTTTCAAATCCATTCTCTCTTCGGCTCCCCTTGGATTCTTACAGGGCCTTCATGTGTTCATGTACTATGTCCATGACGTGTCTTTTTTCTTCTTCCTCTGCTTTCTGCCCATGGGTAAACATTTCCATGTCATCACCTCTATTTTTAATGTCTTTTTCATGCGGGTGCAAAAAGGGAATATCAAACCGGTCATGCACGGTGTTAAAGACGAGGAATTGGATGAACTGGAATCCTTTGGTGTTAAGAAACTGGAAGATTTTACCTGGAAGCACATGCTGGATTTCTACTCCTGCGCAGACTGCGGCCGTTGTTCCGATCAATGTCCTGCCAATGCAGTAGGCAGACCTCTGTCTCCCAGATTTATCACCATCAAGGCCAGGGATCTGATCTTTAAGAATTATCCCATGACCGGTGAGATTTATAAATCTGCCAATATGCTGGTAGAAGATATTTATACCGAAGACGAGATCTGGTCCTGTACCACCTGCGGTGCCTGTGAGGAAGAATGTCCTCTGGGTATTGAGTATATCGATAAAATGGTTGACCTGCGTCGCGGTATGGTAGACGAGGGTATGGTTCCCCAGTCCCTCCAGAAACCTCTCAAAGCCCTTGAAAAACGTGGTAATCCCTACGGCAAGATGGAGAAAAAACGGGCAGACTGGGCCAAGGATAAAGAATTCAAAGCCGAGCATACCATCAAGGATCTTGGCAAAGAGTCTGCAGAAGTCCTCTACTTTGTCGACAGTATCACCTCTTATGATGACAATATGCAGGACATTGCCAGACGAACTTCTGTTATCCTGGAAAAGGCCGGTGTGGATTTCGGTATCCTGGGCAAACAGGAAAAAGACTCTGGTAACGAGGTCATCCGGTTTGGCGAGGAAATGCTGTATCAGGATCTTAAAGAGCAGAACACCGAAGCCATTCTGGAATCCGGTGTTAAAGAGATCGTTACTGCCGATCCCCATGCATACAATGCATTGAAAAACGATTATACCGGTCTGCCGCCGGTAAAACATATCAGCCAGGTGGTTGCGGAAAAAGTAACCTCGGGCGAACTGACCATGAAACCCTGCAAGGATCCTGAACAGGTTTATTTCTATCATGATCCCTGTTACCTTGGCCGGCACAACGGTGTGTATGAAGATCCCAGAGAAGCCCTGGATGCCATTGACGGCCTGACCCGGGTTGAGCTTGAAAAGAGCCGCGACCGGTCCTTCTGTTGCGGCGGCGGTGGCCTCATGCTCTTCTACGAACCTGAAGAAGATACCCGCATGGGTGTTCTGAGGGTCAATATGGCTGCCGAGGCCGGTGCCACTGTGATTGTAACGGCCTGCCCCTTCTGCCTGGTAAATATCGAGGATGCCATCAAGGTTGCCGGCAAAGAAGGTGAAATGGAAGCCCTGGATTTTACTGAACTTATTGAGCAGCATCTGGCATAAATAAAATCGAGCATAAATTTAATAATGTGTGAGGCTGCCTGCGCAGTGCGCCGGCAGCCTTCGAAACCCAAGTTTTTTTAAGGAGGCGATGATGGAAATTTTGGTATGCGTCAAACGCGTTCCAGATACAGCTGAGAACGAATTTGAACTTAATTCGGACGGAAATGATCTGGACCGTGACGATCTGGTATACTCTGTAAACGAGTGGGACAACTACGCGGTTGAAGAGGCCATTCAGATCGTGGACAATGTGGGCGGAAGCGTCACTGTTGTTACCGTAGGTGATGATGAGGCCGAAGAGGTCCTGAGACGTGAAATGGCCATGGGTGCCAACAACGGTGTTCTGCTGTCTGATGATGCCTTTGAAGGTTCTGACGGAAAAGGCATTGCCGCCATTCTTAAAGCTGAAGTGGAAAAGGGCAGTTACGACCTTATCCTCTCCGGTGCCCAGGCTGACGAAGGTGCAGG